>CAZZYE010001440.1:0-1924 GCA_964658145.1 uncultured Stigonema sp. | reverse complement strand
TTCAAATGTTTCCGTCCCCGTTAGGGGAAGAGGTTTAGGAAAGAATATCAGCAACTGTTACTTGAACCATGAGATGGCAGTAACTGCCACGCTGTGCTTCCACAAAGGTACTGCCACGGTATGCTTCCACATAGGGGAGAAAGTATAAACGCACGGGAGATAGTAAATATTATACACGAGGTTTGAAAGAAGACTTGTTGTGTAATTTATAACGTGCAGAGATTTGGCGGCACAAATCAGGGAAATGTCGATACAAATCAGCTGGGTCATATCCAATTTTAAATGCGAGCTGTTTTAAAGATTCGGGTGGCGTCGATTCTTGATGTAGCTCTAAAAACTCTCGGACTTTGTTTGCATCAAAAGAGCGATTAGTTTTAGAGTATTGTTCAGATAATGGTAGCTCTTTTAAAACAATAGGACTATTAATTTTCAGGTTTCCTAGATAATTGGACTTTGGACAAAAAGAAGGTAGTTCGCGATTGATGTTCGCGAACTAAAAACTAGACGTCATAAATTACCCTAGTTAATTTTCCAACTAAGTGAAACTGAGTTAAACGACTAAAGCCTAATAAAATTTACGCGGCAATTTGATTATTAGGTGTTGATTTTGACGGCTTTTTGACAACTGGATGCTTAGTTCGTTGTGTCTGAGTCTGACCTTGGACTCGACCAATAGAATTTCCTCGAGTTTTGGGAGAATTAGCTGGTGTTCCAATCTCTGAAATAATTCGTTTAAAATCACGCTGTATTACACTTGGAGTGATAATTTTATCATTTTTTTGTTCTAAATAACGCTCCCACGGTCTGGGTAAGTGTGTTGCTAAGTGCCTTGCGGCCCATAACTGTACGTAAGCGAGCATCACTAATCGTATCCAATTTTCTTCGTGTTCGAGGGATGGAGTTTGGTACTCTGTCATCAACAAACGCTGCTTGCCGAATCTGAGCATGTGCTCAATATCAAATCTTTGTCTGTAACTTTGGTAAGCAATCTTCGGTGATATTTCTGAGCGTTGTTCACCCATAACAATCAACCACATAGGTTTCCCGAGAGGTTCGTTAGTATCGTTTATTACAGTAATTCTCAGCAGGGTGAAAGGATAACAATACATTTTTTGATGTTTGTTTCCCCTCATTAACATCTGATTCCAAGTTTGTATGGTTACGTTTAAAAGACGACCTTTATGTGTTGTCTGCTGAATTTCAGTTATCTGGTCAGGCTCGTGCCAAGTTTCGGAGTTCCCTAAATCAAAACGCTCACCGTATCTTTTTGGACAGCCACGTTTTTTATTTGACTCATCAACAAGTGGAGATTGCTAGAAAATTCGATTACTACGACATCGAGCGATAACTACCAAATTTTGGTGTTTGGACTGCTCAAAGAGAAATGAACGTTGGCTATAAGCGGTATCTGCAACTAATTAATCATTTTTCTTGTTCGCGTAAATTATGACACTGGAGCGCGAATTGCGATCGCAGGAGCGGAAACCTTAAACCCTCGTAGCTGTTCACGTCAGAAATCGCGGCTTACATGAATTCGCGATCCAGTGTCAAATTATACGCGAACAGGTCTTTTTTGTCCAAAGTCCAATAACCATATAAGTCCGTATAAATTCAAAATATGTGTGATAAGCTACATGTTTTTTTACTTTTCTTGTGAAATAAAGGAGTTTTGGTTTCATACTAAGTACTGAATTGCTTAAATTCGTATCGAATTGATTTCGTAGGGTGGGCATTGCCCACCATTCTGATAGTTGGTGGGCAATGCCCACCCTACACAAGAAGATAACGCTACGTATTTATGCAATCGTGTACTAAGTGATAAATCACCATCAATTTTTATTGGTGCAAGATGTGAGTCTACAAATCTACCTGATTGGGGACAAGCCGCAGAAATCGCGTTCCAAACTATATTTCCACACTTGGT
>CAZZYE010001439.1:0-1925 GCA_964658145.1 uncultured Stigonema sp. | reverse complement strand
TGCTTTGCAGTACGCGGTTCATTCAAATAGGTATTCTTCGAGCGGTTCGGGAGTATTATAAGTAATTAATCGCACGTGATATAATTAGCCAAATTTGATATCATTTAGGATGACTATAATTGGATTCTCTCGTTATCATCACTAGGTGAAGTAGATGAGAGTTTTTGTTTGATTTTTGCTAATGTTAATTGTTCATCTACAGCCAAAGCTAGTTCGGCAATGTTGGTTACTTCTACTAACAATTGCTTTATAGATAGGTTTACTTTTAGTGAAGAAAGCAACTGGTTTCGCAACTGCACTAATTTCAGTGAATCCATTCCCAATTCAAAGAAATTATTATGGATATTTACTGCTTCTATGTTAAGGAGTTCTTGCACGATTTTGGCTAATGTTCGCTCTGTTTCAGTTTTTGGAGGCGCTAAGACTACTTCGGACTTTGAGCCTATATTGGGGCTGGGCAGTGCTAGGCGGTCTACTTTTCCATTGGGGGTTAGAGGTAAAGCCTCTAGGAGAATATATTCAGAAGGCACCATGTACTCTGGTAGCTTCTGCTGAAGGTACTGCCGCAACTGGGTAGAAATTGAATTGGAATGAGCAGTTTTGGGGGATAGCCACTGCTTGGTTTGAGTTAAATCTATTTTCCCACCGACAAAGCTATAAAGGAGAACTTCGCTCTGATCGAGCTTAAGTAAATCTTGTAGTTCGGCAAATTCTAGGTAGCCAATGGGACAGAGTCCAATTTGGTGTGCTGGTGCGGTGTTCATTAGCAACTGACCGATGTGACCGGCTTCTAGGAGACAGAAGTCTTTTGCCAGTTCTCCATACATGGGGGCGATCGCACTTAGTTTCCCAATCAAAAATAGTGAAAAGGCGGATTGCTCAAAAATTGGTTGATTGCCACCATAAACATTGCTCTCAATTTCGCTGTTTGCACTGAGTAATACCAAACGGTGGTCGGTGGGATGGTAATAGTATATGCCTGCTTCGAGGCATTCCACTCGGTTGGGTTTGATTAATAAGTAAGTCTGCACAGGATAGAGACTCCCGGCGGAAGGATAAAGATATTTCGGTAGAGGAAAATCATCCAGTTTCATCTGGAGCAAACAGCTTAAAAACTGGCTAAACTGTTCTAAGGAGATAAGTTGAGGCAGAAATTGCCGATAACTTTGACGCTTAAGGTAAGCTTGGGTCAGGGCTTCATCAACATCAGGTTGGGGCAATTGGATACTGGGTTGAGAGGATTCGACCTGTCGTAATCCCGGTTGCTTAAGCTTAAATTCAATGCGCTCTCCAGGATCGAGCACCACTCCCCCCTCCCGTACAGACGTTCCGCCGGAACGTCTCTCCCCAGCCCAACTTTTATCAGGGACAACATAAGCCACAAGCTGCTGATTATTTTGCGATGTCTGACGACAAGCCGCTTCGCGTCTACGCACTGCAGTGACGACCGCTTCCTTAATAGTGGGATGTTGTTTCAATGCTGCCTCAATTTCACCGAGTTCAATGCGGTAGCCATTAATTTTGACTTGAAAATCCTCCCGTCCCAGAAACTCAATATTGCCATCGGGCAAATAGCGTCCTAAGTCGCCAGTTTTGTACAACCGCTCTCCAGTGACGGGATGGGTAATAAAGCTGGCTTTTGTCTTTTCCTCATCTCGCCAGTAACCTTTTGCCAGTCCTATCCCCCCAATATAAAGCTGTCCTGATACCCACACCGGACGGGGTTCCATTAACTCATTGAAGACATAAAAACGTTGGTTTACAAGAGGTTGCCCATAGGGAATACTCTGACTATCTGGATCTACTGTCTCAATCGGATAGCAAATCGACCAAATGGAAGCCTCAGTTGCTCCCCCCAAACTCACCATCTTACAGCAGTTTTCAATTGAATTGACCGCATTGTAAGGGCGGGGTGACCCCGCCCC
>CAZZYE010001438.1:1044-1926 GCA_964658145.1 uncultured Stigonema sp. | reverse complement strand
AAATTAAAAATTAAAAATTAGAAAAGCTTGCGTTGTAGGCTTTCTAGCAATTCTGAATGGTAGCTTTATTTCCGCCGTCGTGTACTAGCGTCATAATAATTCCTAATTACCCTATATATAGCGGAATAAGAGGTAGCCTTCTTGACCTTCGTATTTGAGGGCATTTAAGGAAACGGCAACCATTCCTTCCTCTGAGCGGTGGTTTGCGATTTGAGAAAAACTTAATTCGTCAGTTGTTGAGCGAGATAAAAGTGGGTGGGAAGTGTGAGCTACGACAACGTTTGTAAACTTGGAGGTCGCCGCTCTATCTATTTTTTGGAACCGCTTTTCAAATACAGCAGATTTGAGTTAAAGTTGAGTCAAGATTTGAGATTTAAGATTTTAGTCGTTGCTTTGTTGGCGGGATTAGCGTTTCGCTAGATGGGGCAGCGACTTTTACTATGAGTAGTGCGAATTACACGATAGGGTTGACCAATCGTAGACCCAATCGAAATCGGCTTAAGGCACTGGCAGACTTACTTTTACTGTGTTCGGGTAGGGGATGCCCTTATGCCTGCTTTGAACTTTCCCAACATTGCTTCAAGATTTTCTTGCTGGTAAACAGCTATGCTTAATGACAGCAGAGTGTACACGCGCGTTTTGGGCGTGGGCAAGAATTGAAACCATTTTTCAAGCTTAATTCATATGTATTTCAACGCCCTCTTTCTCATGTTTTGGCACAACAATGCAAATCTGATTACTTTGCCTAGAAACCAAATTGTCCTTAGATAATCATCATCATAATTAGAGGAGAAGCGGTCGTCGTTGGCGACCGCTTCTCCTCTAATGAACACTTATCAATGCTCTGTAAATCCAGATTATATAGATGAAGTGGTGGGGGGG
>CAZZYE010001438.1:0-1034 GCA_964658145.1 uncultured Stigonema sp. | reverse complement strand
GTTGGGAGCCGCCACCACCCACCCCTACGATTATCATTTTCATAAAAATTTGAGACAGAGGAGTTGCCTAAGTAATATGACAATATCTTATTGTTAAATAAAAATCTATTACTTACTTAGGCTTGTTTATTGTTCCCCTATCGTAGTTTTACACTGGTTTATCCAGAGAGGTGCAAGATAGAAGCCATCTGGTGTGATCCAATTAATAATGCTCGTACGCCGCTTGACGAAATTCTTGGAGCTTCCGCCAAAAGTTCAGATGTATTCAATCAGACCCCTTTTTTCCTTTGAGTTAGACATTTAGTCGAAACTCCAGGAGTAGTTGTAGGAACTGTTTTTAGGAAGATGAACTTTGATGACTTGTCCTTTTAAGAATCTAGTGTGGTTTGAGATATATAAATCACCATCAGGACCAAGAGTTATGTAAGCAGCTGCCTCTAGTCCATTACCACTCAGGAGAACTGTGCGAGTACCATCAGGGGCGATTTTGATCAAAGAACCACTAATATCACCGATGATGTCACCGTTCAATCCAATTGCCTTCCATTCTGAGTGATTTATGTGTTCCAACACATACAAATTGCCATCTCTGTCGTATGCATCGCCAGTCAGCTGCGTAAAGCCAGTAGCTATCTCTGTTCCCGTTACAGGTTTGCCAAAAGCTTCCCCTGTTGTTGTTAAATTATCATCAACTTTCCAAATACGTGCTTTTCCTTCTGCGAAGGGAAAACCAGTATATTCAGTTACTGTTAGGCTACCATCGGGCGCAACTGTAATATTTGTGGGTACTGCTTGGTTTGATATCGGATAACCATTGGGCGCGGTTGTATAACCAGGGGGTAACTGGCCTGTTGATCCATCTACAGTTGATAATGCACTTGAACTCGCTTCTGCTGGTGTATTCTCAAACCCTGGTGGAAATTCGAGTTGATCTACTGGTATTGGTTGCTCAGGAAACGCAGCTACCTTCTGAATACCGCTGCCATCAAGTCCTACTTTATATATAGTGTTTCCACCCCCATCAACGACGTAAG
>CAZZYE010001437.1:0-1926 GCA_964658145.1 uncultured Stigonema sp. | reverse complement strand
TGACTAATTAAGATTACAGAAGCATAAAGCACAAATGCAATGATAAATATTTTGATGGGCTTGTCTATTTTTTGGCGATCAATCCCAAGATTCTGGATAAAGCACAGAATATACGGTACAGTAATTGAAATCAGGTGTTAAAGGTGACAAGTCATGTTGGACTGGTGGGAGAAAAATTTTGCCACCTGTGATTTAGGCGATAGCGAAGCGCTGCCGCAATCATGCGGATCGCAGATTAAATGAGCGTGCAATGTCGATTGGCAAGGATCTGTCAGAAATTTTCAACGGTGGCAGCCCTAAAATCCAAGGGCATCCCCATCGATTCAAACCTTAAGCTAAGGTGAAGTACACGGAGGAGAAGGTAGCACTTCCCTCATAGCGCTGCTGCTTATTGGCACGGTGATCGCCGGAGTTTTGGGGCAGGGCTTGTTAAATAATTATCATCTGCACTCGAAGCGACTTGACCAGGCTAATAGCTTAAGTCGGGTGCAGAAGGCAGAAGGATGCAATACAGTCTCGGCATCAAACCCTGACTGATGTTGAGTTGTGAGTTTTTTAATTTTTAACTCATAACTCATAACTCATCACCCCTAACTCTTTTATATACCCTCTCACCAGATAATCAATCCCAGTAATAGCAGTGCCAACGACAACTGCGTATGCTCCTAAATCAATCGCTTGTCGAGCCATCTGAGGTGAAGAAATGCCGCCTTCACAAATCGCTGGAATGTCTAATTGTACCATCTGAGTCAGTAGTTCCCACCCCGGAGGAGAAAGATGCTTAGTTGCAGCAGTGTAGCCAAAAAGAGTTGTCCCTACTATGTCTGCACCTGCAGCACCTGCAGCGATCGCCGCCTCAATTGTATCTACATCTGCCATCACTGGTTTGCCTAACTCCTGATGAATTTGGGCAATGATATCTACCATCATTTCACCACCAGGTCGATTTCTAGTAGTCGCGTCTATGGCGATGATATCTGCTCCCGCTTTTGCCACAGCAGCAGCATGGTGAAACTGTGGTGTAATGTATACATCAGATCCAGATCTGACTTGCTTCCATAGCCCAATTATTGGCACTGTCACTCGTTCCCGCACAGCGCTGATATGAGATGGAGTATCAATCCTTACTCCTACCGCACCATTATTGACAGCAGCTTGCGCCATTGCGGCAATCACCATTGGTTCATGCAACGGTGAATCAACAGGCGCTTGACAGGATACAATCAGTCCTTGGTGTAAGAATTGAATTGAATAATGATTAGTCATTAGAGGTTGTTAATTGTTGATTGTTGATTGTTGATGGTCAAAAAGTGCCAATAACCACTCCCCATTCCCCACTCCCTACTTTTAAAGATTATGCATCGTACCAATGCCACATCGGGAGGATGGAATCCTCAGTCGGAAGGTGTAATTTTTATAGAACAAACTCCAGCACCTTTAGTGTTTCTGACGGCTGCTGATACCGATATTCAAACTCTGGCAGCCGCTGCAGCCAATTTACCCGCAACATTTCCTCAATTTAGAGTCGCAAACTTGTTGCAATTGCAGCAACAAATAACTATTGACGCTTATGCCGAGCAAGTTTTAGAACTTGCCCAAGTAATTATTCTACGCTTAATAGGAGGACGTTCCTACTGGAGTTATGGGTTGGAAGTGGTGCAGGAAATTGTGCAACGTAGTGGTAAAACCCTAATTGTCATCTCAGGGGACGACACTCTTGATCCTGATTTAATCTCCCACTCTACCTTGCCTTTGAGTACCGTTCATCAGGTGTGGCGCTACTTCAACGAAGGCGGCGTGGAAAATATTGTCAACGCCCTCCTGTTTATCGCCGATACTTGCTTGTTAACTTCATTCAATCCCCCACCACCGCAAGTGGTTCCTCGTGTGGGGTTGTATCCTTGGTTGAGGGAAGTGGGGGAAGTG
>CAZZYE010001436.1:0-1927 GCA_964658145.1 uncultured Stigonema sp. | reverse complement strand
CATCTCGCCCTCTACTATGGTTTAGAGTAGAATTAGCCCCTCAGCTAAAAAAACTGCCAATGGTGTTTGATCCTGACTTTCTGAATGACAACGCTGAAGAATACCCCAATCAGCTTCTGAATGATAACTTTGAGGAACATGCCAATCAGTTACTCAAATATCTGCAGCATCAGCCTCCTGAGGTTTTAGCCCGTGTTGCCCAGTCCGTCAGCCCCGAAATTAAACAAATCATTTCGCAAAACGTCCAAGGGCTTCTTGGCATGCTACCGTCTGAAAATTTCAACGTGCAAATTACAACAGATCGAGACAACTTGGCTGGTCTTTTAGCCTCAGCTATGATGACGGGATATTTCCTCCGCCAGATGGAACAGCGGATGCACTTAGATCATTTGTCTAATAGTCAGTAGTCAATAGTCAAAAATCTATGGACTCTCGACTGTAGACTAATTTTGGGGATAAGCACCTAAATGTACTGCCAAAGTTTGATTTTTCCCGTCGCGGTTGACTTCGATTTGCAGGACATCGCCCACCGAATTTGAATCTACCAGCTTTTGTAATTGGGCGGCAGTAATGATTTGGCTACCGTTAATTTTTTGCACAATGTCCCCAAGACGCAGTCCAGCCTGCTTTGCTGGCGATTTGTCTAGGACTCCCTTAATTGCAACACCAGTGTCCTGCTTAATGTCGAGATTATTTTCTTGATTGATTTGCTGTTTCTTGGTTGGACTCAGGTCTACCATTTCAATCCCTAAGAAGGGATGTTCCACATGACCTTTAGTAAATAGTTCATTAGCAATGCGGGCTGCGACGTCAATAGGGATCGCAAAACCGAGTCCTTTAGCATCAGCGCGGATAGCAGTGTTTATGCCAATAACCTCACCTTGAGCGTTTAACAAAGGTCCACCAGAGTTACCGGGGTTAATTGCGGCGTCGGTTTGGATAAAGCTGACTCGCTTATCTGGTACACCAACTTGAGAACTGGTGCGATCGGTCGCGCTGATGATACCAATTGTCACAGTGTTGTCTAAGCCTAGGGGATTACCAATAGCGATCGCCCACTGTCCAGGCACTAAGGAAAGCGAATTACCCAGTTTGACAGTTGGCAATTTATTAACTGGAATTTTCACCACTGCCACATCTGTCACTGTATCCACTCCCAACACCTTACCCTCAAAAGTCCGACCATCCTTGAGGGTAACTTGTACTGTGTCTGTATCTGCTACCACATGAGCGTTGGTTAGCAATCGTCCGTCTTCGCTCAAAATAAAGCCAGACCCTGTCCCGCGTTCAATCCGTTCTTGGGGAATAGGTTGTTCATCTTCTCCAAAGAATCGTCGCAAGAGGGGATTTTTTAAAGCGTCAGAAATTGGATTTGCCACTTTACGAGTCGCATTAATTCGCACTACCGCAGGTCCAGTTTTTTGTACAGCGGCAGCAATAAAATTTATGTTATTGCCTCCAAGTGCCCCCATCGGTCCTCCACCTGCATTTGGGACAGCTGTTTCTGAAGGCAAAGCTACTGTTACATTTCTTAACTGCTGAAATGGGCGATTTTGTGGTGAGAGATAGCGACTGCCTAACAAGCCTGCACCGCCGCCAATCAACAGTAAGGAGATATAAACGGCTAGTTGCTTTAAAGATAACTTCATAATCATTACATTTAACGACAGCAATGCAGATGCGCTGTTTCTAAGTTTAGTCAAGCCAAAGGCAAGTTGACAGAGGAATTTAACACTTAGGACACATAGTTATTATTTACGGGGCATAGGGCATAGGGGAGCCAGCGCTGCAGGAGGGTTTCCCTCCGTAGGCGACTGGCGTCATGGGGCATAGAATTGTAATAAGTTGCAATTTTTCCGCTGGCTCTTCTCCTCCATTGCCCCATGCCCCATGCAAGAATGCCCCATGCCCTATGCCCTATGCCCCA
>CAZZYE010001435.1:0-1932 GCA_964658145.1 uncultured Stigonema sp. | reverse complement strand
CAATTAGCAATTAGCAATTACTAATTTTATGATTCCTCTTCTTCCTCTTCTTCAGCAGATGGATAGACAAACGTAGAACGTCCAGTCAAAATCGACTTGCCTAGAGAGAGAGCTTTCTGAGCTTCAACTACAGCTTTATGCCTCCAGGTAGCTCGGCGTTTATCTCGTTTGGATTTGGATGTTTTCTTCTTTGGAACAGCCATGAGAGCGGGTACTGCAATTTTTTACAACTCTACTATTCTAGGTCATAGAGTTCAGATGCAGTGAGCAAGTAAGTAAACATGCTTATTTTGGTAATGGCGTCTGTTGTGCAGGAGGCGGTGAGACTGGTGTTTTTTTTGGAGTAGGAGTGAGAGGTTGTGGTAATGGTGTTTGTGTGTTGAAATTTTGTCCAAAAAATAGTAATGAGCGCGCAGTTTTAAAATAAGTTGCCCAACGTTGCGGATCGGGGCGATTGCGCCATTGCGGGCGACTAACTGCCAACTCCAGAACTGGTGCGATCGCTCCATAATTTTGTACGGAAACGATGATTGAAACATCTGTCACCAAAATATCTTGATCGAAGCTACGCTGAGCGGCAGATCTTGCAGCCGCTTCCGCCCTTCGGAGTAAGGTTTCGTAGTTTTCTTCTGGCAGGCGGTCAATAGAAAGGTCTACTCTAGCGGTGTAAGCTTGCACAATCTGGGGCGATATCGCTTCACACGCCAGCCATAATGGAACCCCAGACAAAAGCAAAAATAAGGCAGAAGCGATCCGGATTTTCTTGCCAATGAATGGCATAGATTTAATAAGCGTCTTTGATCGACTTCTAACTGGCTCGGAAATGACGCACTTATGTTTGGTAAGCACAACTCCTCCTCATCACGAATTAGCTCCTCACTGTGAAAAATGAATTTGAATTAGGTAAAGGTATTTTCTCGGTTGCTCAAGGTCATAAAAATTACATTTGCTCTTCAGGTGAGATCTGATTCACCGAGACTATTAGACATAGGTTAGCTTTGTTTTTTCAGCAAAGCCAACCACCACTTAAACAGTGCTGAGTCAGAACTGTTCGTACAGCACTCCTAGGACTACTGAAAAAGCAAGCAAACAACAACCGAAAAAGAGCGCGATGGCAAATAACTGGGCGATCGCTATAGGGATTAATCAATATCATTTCTTTCAACCTTTAGGTTGTGCCCAAGCAGACGCAGAGGCGCTAAAGGATTTTTTGGTGACAGAAGGAGGTTTTTTGCCGCAACAATGTATACTAATTACAGATACGTCGCCTCCTCTGGGAGATAGACCCACCTATCCTACTAAGGAAAATATTCTCCTTTTGCTTGAGGATTTGGCAGCAGCTTGTTGGCAACCACAAGATAGAGTGTGGTTATTCTTTAGCGGTTATGGCGTCAACTACAATGGACAAGATTACTTGATGCCAGTGGAAGGAAATCCTGAGCATGTGGAAGAGACTGGCATAAAATTGCGTTCTCTGATACAAAGTCTGCAAGTTGCTGTCCTTAATACATTGGTATTGCTGGATATCAACCGCGCTTTTGGCACTCAAGCATATACACTCGTTGGGCAAGAAACCATAGAATTAGCCCAAGAACTAAAAGTTCCCACAATTGTTTCTTGCAAACCAGAGCAATTCTCTCACGAAAGTAGCGAGCTAGGTCATGGATTCTTTACAGCAGCGCTGTTAGAAGCTTTGCGTTCTGGTAATGGCAGCACTTTGGCAAATCTAGAAAGATACCTAAGCATTCGCACCCCGGAATTATGTCAACACCACTGGCGTCCTACACAAAACCCTGTAAGTGCGATCGCATTCAGGGAGCAAGTAATCCTACCGCAACTAGAGGTGAAAAGCGATCTTGAAGATACATTTATTTTTAGTTTAGAAGAAGTTTTCCCGGATGTCGTTGCATCTGGGGGAGTGGGGGGAGTGGG
>CAZZYE010001434.1:0-1933 GCA_964658145.1 uncultured Stigonema sp. | reverse complement strand
CCCACTCCCCACTCCCCACTCCCATCATCCTGCGAGAACCAGGATCTGGAGCGTTATTGCAAGCGGTCTATCCGTTACCAAATGCGAATCATCCAGATGTGGCGGCGCTAAATGTAATGGATTATATCTTGACAGAGGGACGCAATTCTCGCCTTCAGCAAGCATTAGTAGAATCAGGTTTAGCTAGTGATGTCACAGCTTCTGCTGTTAATTTGCTGGAGTCTGGCTGGTACGATTTATCGGTAACAGCAAATCCTAATCAAAATTTGACAAAAATTGACTCAGTGCTGAGGAGTGCGATCGCCAATTTTGCCTCCGGAGTCACTACAGAAGAAGTAAACCGAGCCAAGGCGCAGTTAGAGGCTGCAGTCATTTTGGCTAACCTTGATATTACAAGTCAAGGGACGCTACTAGGCAGCAATGAGACAACTGCTGGTGATTATCGCTATACAGATATATATTTAGCAAATGTTCGTCAAGTGACTGCGGCGGATGTACAGCGTGTAACCAACTTATATCTCAAACAGCAAGCACGTACATTCGGCTTTTTTGAACCAACTCAGATTCAGGGAAAAGCTATTACTGGCAAAGCAAATTCTGCACAAGTTACTGAACGTTTTACGAATGGCGTACCTGTATCTCCCTTAGAGGTAGCCAAATATCTGCCACCAGTCGATTTGCCGATTGTTTCCGCTACAACGTTTACACTACCACAGCAATTTACCTTGAACAACGGTCTGCGAGTATTGCTTTTGCCTGATAAGAGTACTCCTACGGTAACACTGAACGGTTACATTAAAGCAGGTACGGAGTTTGATTCAGAAAACAAAGCTGGATTATCTGCTATTGTAGCAGACAACTTGATGAATGGCACTAAAAATAAGGATGTCTTAACTATTGCCAAAGCGTTGTCAGACCGGGGGGCGAGTCTGACCTTTAAAGCTTCCCGAGAAGGTGTGCAAATTCAGGGTAATAGTTTAGCAGTAGACTTAAAAGTTTTGGTTCAAACTTTGGCAGATGTTGTCAAAAACTCCACATTTCCGACAAAAGAGTTAGAAATAAGCCGTCAACAAGCTTTAACTGCCCTCAAGCAGGAATTAGATGACCCGTCAGAAGTGGCAAAAAGAACTTTTGCTCAATCTATTTACCCGAAAGAACATCCCCTACACACGTTTCCCACACAGGAGAGTTTGCAGCGCCTTAGTCGTCAAGATGTGATTGATTTCAAAACAAAACTTTATCGTCCAGATACGACAGTGTTAACACTAGTAGGGGATTTTGATCCGGCTGTTGTGCGATCGCTCTTGTCATCTGAGTTAGGGAATTGGAAAGCTAATGGTCAACCCCCACAACTGAAATATCCAGTGGTCCCAATGCCAAAAACAGTTGTGCGTGTTAACCCCATTGTCCCTGGTAAAACCCAAGCTATCACTTACATGGGTAACACTGGCATTAACCGCCTCGATCCACGGTTTTATGCGGCTGTGGTGTTGAATCAGATTTTGGGAGGCGATACCCTATCTAGTAGACTAGGAGCGGAAGTACGCGATCGCCTTGGTCTTACATATGGAATATATAGCAACTTCTTAGCAGGCAAAAATTCTGGGACATTTTTGATTGAAATGCAAACCAGCCCAGAAGATGCAAGGGCGGCGATCGCCAGCACCAGCGAACTATTAAAGCAAATCCATCAGCAAGGTGTCACTCCACTTGAAGTGGAAACAGCCAAACGCACCCTACTGAGCAACTATATTGTTTCCTTAGCAAACCCAGAGGAATTAGCGTATAGAATTTTAATGAATGAAGTATATGCGCTCTCTAAAGAGGAACTACGCTCCTTTACTGAAAAAATCCAAGCAGTCACTCTTGCCCAAGTTAATATTGCAGCTCGTGAGTTACTCCACCCAGATCAAATCGTAGTTGTTACTGCTGG
>CAZZYE010001433.1:0-1939 GCA_964658145.1 uncultured Stigonema sp. | reverse complement strand
CCTACATATATTTCCAAAATCAAATAGTAATTTTATAGTATCGCTATATCAGCAAATAAAACGAGAAATCAGACTGTGAATACAATTAGTACAAAAATTGAATTTACTGAACAAGCGACATTATTAAACAAATGTATTGAAAATGATTTATCTTTAAAAATAGAACTAGAGTCTAGAGGAATTGATTACGAGAAATTGCGCTACCGCTACTACAAGGCAATCAATCTTAATTCCTCAACTTACACTACACCTAAAAATTATGATTTTAGAGAGCACCGAGTTCCAGTAGTCAGTTTTTTTTCTGGTGCTGGTGGTTTGGATATAGGATTTGATTATGCAGGTTTTGAACATCTTGCTTCAATAGAAATTAACCCAATTTTTTGCGAAACTCTCAGAAAAAACTATCCTAATTGGGTAGTTTTAGGTCCGCCAACTTATAGTGGCAATGTTAGTAATGTAGAAGAAATTTCTACCCTGCTGAGGCAAAAAATCGGAATAGAAGCACCTTTTGAAGGCGTTTTTATTGGTGGCCCGCCATGCCAGCCTTTCAGTGTAGCCGCTAATCAAAGATTTTCAAAAGACGGTGATAAATTTAAAAGAATAGGGTTTTCCCATACTGAATATGGTAATTTACTTTTTGACTATATTTTGTATATACAAGAATTTAAGCCTCAAGTATTTCTGATTGAAAACGTGGCAGGTTTACTTACTGTTGATGATGGAAAACAGTTATCATCCGCTCTGGAATTATTAAATAATAGTGGCTACCAGATAACTAAGCCGACTGTACTAAACGCAGCTGATTACGGAGTTCCACAGAGTAGGTTGCGTGTTTTTATCTGTGGTTGGCGTTCATCAGGTGATTTCACTTTTCCATTAAAAGAACCAGTAGGAGTGCCTTGCTATAAAGTTTTTGAAAAACCGATAGATGGAGTTGCCAACCATATCACACGTCAGCACAAAGCAGAGTCTATTGTTCGCTACGTAGAACTAAAGTATGGTGAACGCGATCGCCTAGGACGAGTTGATAGGTTAGATCCGAACTTACCGTCAAAAACTGTCATAGCTGGAGGTACAACTGGTGGAGGCAGATCGCACTTGCATCCAGATATTCCCCGAACTCTCTCTGTAAGGGAGTCGGCTAGACTACAAACCTTCCCTGACAGTTTTGTGTTTTGTGGCAAGAGCGCACGCCAGTTTACCCAAGTTGGCAATGCAGTTCCACCGCTACTTTCATTAAAATTAGCTCGTGAAATTTATACAAGAATCTATAGATAAAGGCGATTCAGAACAAAGAACTACGAAACAACCTCAGCCACTGTTCCCACCAAACAAGCTTTATTCAAATTAACGCCACTTAAATTCGTACCTTCTAATTCAGCACATAGCAAATTCGCACCAGTCAAATTCGCGCCGGCGAGATTCGCACCCCGCAAGTCGGCTTCCTCCAGATTTGCCTCACTTAACAACGCCCCTTGCAAATCAGCACGACATAAGTCTGTGCCTTTAAGATTTGCTCCAGTCAGGTTCACTCCACGCAAGTCAGCACCCCGGAAGTCAACACCTTGTAAGTTAACATTCATCAAATTAGCACCACTTAAAAAAGCGCCAGCAAAAGATACATCGCTAAGTGTGGCTCCCATGAAGTTCGCGCCCCGCAAATTGCTACCCCGCAAATCAGCGCCTGTCAAATCTGCTTGCATCAAGTTCGCTCCCATCAGGTTCGCCCGCAAGTCTGTTTGGGCAAGGTTTGCACCCATTAAGTTCGCACCTTCTAAATGCCCACCTTCTAACTTAGAACCAGTGAAATTTGTACCGACAAGGGTAGCACCAGCAAGATTGACGCGGCTTAAATCAAGGTTAGATAAATCCTCGTCTTCTAAATCTACTCCTGGCAGTTGTTTGAGATTTCCTAAGCGAATTGCTTCAATGTTCATAG
>CAZZYE010001432.1:0-1941 GCA_964658145.1 uncultured Stigonema sp. | reverse complement strand
TGTGGTAAATTCTACGAGATGAAACGACCGAATTCCGTTATACACATGATCCTCTATTTGTATAGTGCATAAGTCCTATATACGTAGGGTGGGCACTGCCCACCAGATCCGAGTTTTGTGTGGCATAGCCCACCCTACTCAAAATTTTTCATGAATGATTTACTCCCTTCCCTCCAAAAGATTTCCTATAAAAAACCGCTCCTGAGCCAAGAACGCCAAGGTTCAAGATCGGTAATTTTGTAACGGTTCGGGAGTAGGATTCCTATAGATAATGCAGAATAGCCCACGCAGGTGGGCTTTGTTTATTGATAAAATTTTGTTAAAATTTTGAAAAAAATTTTACATAAAAAATAAATCTTTATAATACAAGCGATGTAGTTCAAATGTTTACGGCGCTGTGACACCAGAACTTCTACCAAAATAGTTAGCCCAGTGGAGCATTCAATGAAAATACGATTGTTTGATGAGCAAGACGCGATCGCAATAGCGCGGTTGTTTCACCAAACAGTGCGTGAAATTAACATTCGTGACTACTCGATCAATCAGGTCAAGGCATGGGCACCAGATAATATTTATTTTAGGAACTGGGCAAAGGTTTGTTTGGGACGATTCACTTACGTTGCTGATGATGAAGGTGTGATTGCAGGTTTTGGCGAGTTAGAGTTGAGTGGGCATATAAAGTGCTTCTACTGCCATAAAAATTATCAGCGAGTAGGTATAGGCAGTAAAATTTATTCTGCAATTGAGGCAAAAGCTACTGAATTAGGAATTAATCGCTTGTACACCGAAGCAAGTATTACTGCAAAGCCATTTTTCTTGCACATGGGGTTGAGGATCATCAGGGAACAACAGGTGGAATGTAGGGGAGAGACTTTTGTTAATTACGCAATGGAGAAGTTTCTCATCAGATGAGAACAATGAAGCAGGTGAGATGTCTATTGGTTGGTGGCTACATCCGCGCATATTGGGGAAAGGGTCTGGCAATAGAAGCAGCTAGTGTTGTTATGTCCTAAGGTTTTGATAACTTGAATTTACCCAGAATTGTTGCGATCGCACAGCCACCAAATAAGAGATTTATTCGAGTCATGGAAAAGCTAGGAATGCACGAGGAGAAGATCAGCCAAGATCGTCATGGTATAGAAGTTGTTTATTATGCCAAGTTAAGAATAATTGTAGGTTGAGTAGAGCGTAAGCTAAACCTAACATGACGCGGCTGTCTGTGAGATGCAATTGTCGTTGAATTAACAAGGTTATTGGTGGGGTGTAGTTGTAAGGCACAATATCTGTACCATCAATTCCACTTGTGTGGTATTCAGACAATCTAGAACACCGATTCACTAATCAAAAAACCTAACCCCCCTACCCCCTTCTCTACAAGGGAAGGGGGTGAGCCGAATTCCCCTCCCCTAAGAGGGGAGGGGTTAGGGGAGAGGTCTTTCTAGGATTACTAAATCGACGTTCTAGGGGCGTTTCAAGTTATTATGCGATACAAGAAAGCCGAGTAATCACTTAAACCCATACAGGTAGAATTTGTTTATTTTTGATATAAAACTTAACAATACAATCCAAATAAATCTTTATGAAAAAAAGGGGTAATTTACTGGGATGATTGTATAGAAAAATTCATTCTTTTCTGAGATTGATCAACTATGAAAGCTAACTTAAAAGATGTGTCTAAGGGTTTTTCCCGGCGTCAAATTCTAAAAAGCACTGGAACCTTTCTGATTGGGTTAACCACGACCTCATTCTTCACTTTTTTGATGACAAAGGACGAAAGCAAAGCACAAGCAATCGTGGTGAAACAGCCAAATGAGTTTGAACTTCAAGGCGAAGATACTCAGATCGCTTATTCAGTAAGTAGTGGAGTTCCGCAGCTTGATTACAAAACAGGACTTACGCAACTGGCATAAGGCGATCGCCACATTTAGTACATAAGTATTA
>CAZZYE010001431.1:0-1942 GCA_964658145.1 uncultured Stigonema sp. | reverse complement strand
AATTGCCATCAATCTTGGCTGCATAAGTTTTTAGGGGTTTGTTGGCTGGACCTTTTTGCACCTTGCCATCAACCCCATATTCTGCGCCATGACAGGGACATTGGAATTTTTTGGCATCACCTTTCCATTCCACTGTGCAACCTCTGTGAGTACAGGTGGGGTTAACCGCAATTAAATGATTGGTTTTAGATGTGCCGACTACCAAGACTGGACCAACGGGTGAGTTTTTAGCAAGCAACTGACCTGTTTTATCTAAAGCCCCTAATGTGCCGACCGTTTGCCAGTCCTTAGATGTTTGAGAAAATGTTTGAGAAGAACAAGCTGCAATTGTTATAGGTAAGGAACTTGCTACCCAACCTATACCAACAAAATTTATGAAATCACGACGGTTCATAGTTGCCGAAAGAAGGTTGAAAATTTAACCCTAGTTTGGCATACAGATGGGGAACAGTCGCACCATTAACGCATCACTTCATCTGACGACTCAAGGTGACATTCCCTGACTCTAGTACAAACGGTGCGCTTGAATTAATAGAATTAAGCTTAATGCCTAAGTTTACCGAACTTTTTAATAGCGCTGTTCATAAAGTGTTACTTTTATGCATAAAACACATCAATTCGATACATTTTACGCAACATATAAAAACTTTCGTAACATATTATACTTTTTTAAAAATTCTGCAACCTTAACTTAAGGTTATCTAAATCGGGCGTTGCTGATTCCATTTATGAAAATGATTTTAGGTAATACCAACATCTTTGTAGAGACGTAGCACTGCTACGTCTCTACATCCAGATTCATACTTCAATTCAGCAACGCCATAAATCGTTATAAAAAAGCATCTGCAAGGAATTTACAAATTTCCCAAATGGACACAACTAATTAGATTGACACTCCCCATGCCTAAAGGCAAGGAGATTCTGTAAGAGGTTCAGCCGTATCTCTCACATATCCAACTGTCGGAGTTTCCCACACATGGCGGTGATTCCCATAAGCGGGTGAGGGTACTCAACCCACAAGGGATTGATAACTTCCGAGGCGTGACTTTCCCGCAGTCCGCAGGTAGGGTCTAAGCGACCTGTTTGACTTTATTGTAGCAGAAAAACAATTTTTTGACGCTTAATAAATTCCCGGACTTGTCTTACCCCATGCATAAATGCATTTGCTCTGCGCCCTATGAGTTTCGGTCAAAAAATACCATGTAAACCGCGCTTACCTCCTAACTTCAAAAAAAGACGAGGAGTAGTGAGCATCTTTACTATTTGCCATTAGAGATAAGTTATGACAGACACAGCAACTACCACTACAGCCAGCCTCAATAAGTTTGAGAAAATCAAGGCAGAAAAAGATGGACTCGCCGTGAAGGCGGAGATAGAGAAATTTGCCAACCTAGGCTGGGAGGCAATGGACGAAACCGATCGCGACCATCGGCTCAAGTGGATGGGTGTGTTTTTTCGCCCAGTCACTCCCGGCAAATTTATGATGCGGATGCGGATACCCAACGGTATTCTCACAAGCAATCAGATGCGCGTGTTAGCCGAAGTAGTGCAACATTACGGTGACGATAGTAACGCCGACATTACTACCAGACAGAATATCCAATTGCGGGGTATCCGGATTGAGGACTTACCAGATATCTTTAATAAACTTCGCGCAGTTGGTTTAACCAGCGTACAGTCAGGAATGGATAACGTCCGCAATATCACTGGCGACCCGTTGGCAGGGTTGGATGCGGATGAGTTATTTGACACCCGAGAGTTGGTGCAACAACTTCAAGACACGATCACCAACAAAGGGGAAGGCAACGCAGAGTTTTCCAACTTACCACGAAAGTTTAACATTGCGATTACTGGTGGACGAGATAATTCAGTTCACGCGGAAATTAATGATTTGGCATTCGTTCCAGCTTTTAAGGAAGGGAGTGGGGAATGGGGAGTGGAG
>CAZZYE010001430.1:0-1947 GCA_964658145.1 uncultured Stigonema sp. | reverse complement strand
GTTCAGCCGGGAGTAATCACCCCTTCATCCACTGTTCAGCCGGGAGTAGCCTCAGCATACCCTAATTCGAGCCTGGGATCAGCAAATCAAACCAATAGTCAAAGTATTGCCCCAATCAGCCCTTCACAACCACCATTTAATCAATCGACAAACCAGAATCAGCCAGGCTTAAATGGTATCCCCACGACAATCAGGCAAAATTCCTTCGTCGGGCAATCACTACCCACCAATAACTTACCCAACCAAATTAACCCACAGACTAATGGGTTAACTGGATACCCGATTAATTCCGGTTCTACTGGGACAGGCTATCCTCAGCCTGCAATAACAAATCCTTATTCCACCCCCAATTCATATTCAAGGGATGACCAAGCCCGTTACGTTATCAACCAATTGCTGAACAGGTATACTAATCCAGGTAGTGGTCAGGTATTACCCAACGCTGTGCCATCAACACCAATAGTTCCACCCGTAACTAATAGCGCACCTACTTACATGACACCCTACTACTATAACCAAACTCCAAGTCAAGGAGTTGTCAGTCCCTCTAATCCTACGGGAACAAGCAATTACACCACTCCAGGTCAAGTACCTCAATATAATTACTCGTCTCCCAGCCAAATTCCGGGGCAGTATTCGGGTGGGAGTCAGGTTAATGGTTACCGATATCCTTAAGTTTTGTTCCCCCATTTCAGCAAACTTAAGGGCGATCGCTTCTTATAAGTACTTACCCACCAACGCGCTTTGTTCAGCATCTGCCAAAATTAACACAAGTGTGTGTATTGAATTTGTCCGTAAGCAAAATTACTCCTCCTTTATTAAGCGTTAAAAGCATGTATAAAAAATTATAAAAAACTTATTCGATCTTTTTAGAACAAATTTATTGCCTTACTCTTATACATTTTTTGTTAAAATAACTGCATTTTTCTGCTGCACATACCATATAAAATTGTTACTTTGTTAGTTGCTGTGTAGATTAAACACTGTCAAGGAGAAGTATGAGTATTGCTTTTTTCTCTATCTTAGCTGTTGGTATGGTATGCTATAGATAAATCCTTATAAAAGTTTTTGCTCTTATTATCAATTAGCAAGGCTAATAGCTAAATTTAGCTGCTTGTCCTCCCCTCCCATTTCCATATTGTGGATCTGGTGAGGAAGTTATTTTCACAAATCATTCAATTTTACTGTTCAAAAGCAAGGATTCTAGCTTAATTGGCGTCCTCATAGGTGATATTTGAATATTATACCAACAAAAGTATGACTGCTGAACTAAATCAAAAGAAGGCAGAAATGCGAGCAGCCACTGAGAAGTTGGCACACAGCTTCAACCCTAGCCCTCCAGATATCAATTCCATTTTCGTTGCTTTGACAAACCACCTGAACAGTAATCCTTCCATCTTCAGTGCTGCATTTGCTTTCTCATCTGAGATCAAAAATTCTGCACCTTTCGTGTTCAGAGGTGAGAATGGATTAGAACAGAAAGACATCGCTAGTAAAATTGATTACACAAAATTGATTTGGTACGAGGTTCCCTTAAATTTGGGGCAAGCTATTTGGAGTGTCCCTTATTTCGATTTTGGCGGAGTTAGTGAGGACATCCTTCTGACGACCTATTCAATTCCACTCTTTAATCAACAGGATTCCAGCTTTTTCGGTGTCTTAACAAGTAACTATCTGCTAGCCAGAATAGAGAAGCTCCCTTCTATCCCTGAACTGTCTCCTGCCTTTAGTTTACTAGCATTTGGTGTTTAATGTAACAGTTGCTGCCTCGTTGCTATCCGGATTGCTGATTTCTGCTGCGGAATAAGTTCTACTGCACTTCAAAAGACTTGGAAGCAGTTCAATTTTAGATCCAGGTATTTGGGATCAGACTTAAGATTGAGATGAAGCAGGGCGATCCCCGATGCTTTTCGGCGATCCCCCCAACCCCCACACCGCTTTGATCCC
>CAZZYE010001429.1:0-1948 GCA_964658145.1 uncultured Stigonema sp. | reverse complement strand
TAATAACCAACACCTAACTACTAACACCTAACACCCAACAACCAACAACTTCTATGATCGACTATCTTTACCGCTACCCACCCCTGTATCCTGGTATTTTACTAAAACGCTACAAGCGATTTCTTGCGGATATTGAACTTGCGAATGGGGAGGTAGTAACAGCACACTGCGCGAATACAGGACCAATGACCGGGGTATCAACGCCTGGAAGTGCGGTGCAGCTATCCTTAAGTAATAATCCTAACCGCAAACTGTCTTACACTTGGGAACTGATTCAAGTGCATGATAACCAGCCGACTTGGGTAGGTATCAATACTGCGACGCCCAATCAGATTATTAAAATAGCTTTGTCCAAGCACCTTTTCCCAGAATTGGGAGAATATAGCCAAGTTCGCGGTGAGGTTCCCTATGGACAAAATCAGAAAAGTCGGGTGGATTTTTTCTTATATCCATCCCATTTATCTCCAAAAAATGGTGAATTGCTATTAACTGAAAATAGTCGCAGTATTTATCTCGAAGTTAAGAATACAACTTTGGCACAGGGGAAGTTAGCACTGTTTCCCGACACACAAACCACACGGGGACAAAAACATTTACGGGAACTGATGGCACTTCTGCCTGAAAGTCGTGCGGTGATGCTTTACTTTATCAATCGTAGTGATTGTACTGAGTTTGCTCCGGGTGATGGTCCTGACCCTGTGTACGGTCAACTGTTAAGGGATGCGATCGCCTTGGGTTTAGAAGTCTTACCCTGTCGTTTTGAAATTACCCCAGAAGGTATCCGTTATTTAGGTTTAGCACAATGCCAGTTTTGAATCTATTACGAAAGCACTGCTTTGCCCTCAACACCACAGAAGGCTTTTTTTGGCAGCGAGTGCATAAATCATTTCAATTGTACCTATTAGGAATAAGGCACAGGTTAACTCTCATGCCTAATTCTTTGGAGGCTAAAGTCTTACTAGCAGCACTAGAATTTTTGAGAGAGCAACTGTGTATGGGTGGTTCTTAGAATTCAGGGTGTTATAAAGTATGAAGAAAAAATGGACGATCAAGCGAATTACGTTGAATTTGGCTTCAATTGAAGCCGAAAAGCTGGCGTTGTACTGTAAACAAACAGGAAGACCAGCAACGGATGTCATTCGAGAACTCATTCGAGGATTGCCGATACGTGACGAAGTAGCGAAAGCCGCTAACAGCGTTTACGGAATCGATGCTATAGACAACTAGATTTATCACCCAATTGTTTGGGGAGCAAGATCCGCATGCGTGAACGCGAAGGAGTGAAGTAAGAAACTTACACTCCAAGCTTCATAAATGCGTAGTTTTAATCTAAATAATCCGTTGTAATTTCTGGATTTTCAATGTTATTTGAAGTAATTGGACGGCAACCATCTATGTCTTGGGTGTCGGAGGAGCGAAAATTACTAGCAGCAATCGGACGTTGACCATCTATGTCAAAAGTATCGCTAACCTCTAAATCACTTGGGTCAACTGGACGCTTGCCGTCTATACCTAAAATGCTATGATCCAGAAAATTACTCTTAGCAATCGGACGCTGACCATCTATGTCAAAAGTTTCCTGGACCTCAAAATCACCTGCAACAATTGGACGGTGACCATCTATCTCTAAGGTATCTAAAAAGTGAAGACTACTTGGGTCAATGGGACGGTGACCATCTACGTCAATTGTTTTAGAAATTTGTTTCGGATCGTTAGATGATGGCTCAGAAATAATATTAGCCTCAGTATCTGTTGTATTCTGAATTGAATTATTCCCAGTGCTATTAACTTTGTTTGTGTTATCCATACTCGGCTTATTCTTCCTTCTTCTATGGCTATTTACTCTATTTAGCATGACCCAAAGACTTTTTTATCCATAATTAGACTTAATCAGGGGCAGATAGCAGTCCTATTTGATTTATGAACAAGGGAGACAAGGGAGACAAGG
>CAZZYE010001428.1:0-1948 GCA_964658145.1 uncultured Stigonema sp. | reverse complement strand
TTAAGGGGGGTTGGGGGGATCTTCAGGGAGTTACGCTTCTAACTGAACCGTATTGAGTTTTAAAGAACACCTTTTTCTTGTAGGTTTACTCGATAAGATTATCCTGATGGCTGAAATTTAGCCTGTAAATATTAGATTTTTTTATTCATTAAGCTTTGATTACTAAGTTTTTCCTTTATATAAGCTATAGCAATCCGTGGAGGATTTGTGAAAGTCCAGAAACCCGGTTTCTTTAAGAAACTGGGTTTCTAAAGCCTGGAATTTTCACAACTGAAATAGGGATACTATATTCATTGATTAAAAAAATGTTCCGGGTATTGTTATATTGAAAAATATTATGTACTTTGTATTAGTATTTTACCTTAGGGTTTCTTGGAAATATGTGTTGTGTATACAACTCACTTCAAAGATATGCAATACATAAAATATTGTATTTTCTTATACATAAGCCGGAATGAATGTATAAATTAAATAGACAAACCATATTCTTAAGTGAAATTACTAGTATTCATTTAATCGCGATTTCTTAGTACTACTCAATAAGTAGGTATTCAATACTGCTCGGTTAACCCCAGAATATCACCCCATAGCCCTCTAAAAATGAGGGCTATGTCTCTTTGACTTTTTCCGGGGGTCACCGCAGGCGGGGGGAAAATTTTTATTCGAGCAGTGTTCAGTAGGTATCTGAAAATAAAACTTTTTAGTATAAATTTTTATAAGTATTTTTACTCTATAAAAATTCTATTCATAGAATCTTTATAGACATTTACGTATTTTCACAATATCACCTGATACTATGAATTTGTAGCAGGAAATACAGCAATGAACTGCCTGCTCAACTTAGTTAAACCTAAAAACAAGGAAACAAACATCATGGAAAGCAGATTATTTACAGAACTCAGCGCCAGCGAACAAGCCACAGTATCTGGTGGCTTTACTATTGGAGGTAGTGGATCATTTAGAGGATCAACAGCTACTACGCCACAAGAAGGTACTTACGCGCAAGGACTTACTAGTGGCAACGCAACAACTACATCTGGTTTTGTGCTTTCAACTTCAACCCCGGGTGGACAAGTTGTCGTAGCAAATAATCCTACATCGAGTTTCAATTCATACTAAGAGCGCAACTCACTCGCCTAGGAATAAATTCCTAGGTTAATAGCTGAAGTCGGCTTAAGCCGACTTCAGCTTTGTTGAACTCAAGTCCGTTGAAACGGACTTGAGTTTTCAGCCACGAATAAATTTCAAGGCTCTGGTTTAGAACGAAATAGCCCTGAATATTTAACAAGTGTTGCTTGATAATTTTATATGAGATTTACAAAGCTAGATTATTGCCAGTATCTACTTAGTAGCCAGATTAATTATACGATTACTAATGCGCGCAAAACACTTGGAAAATATTAGCCATGATAAAATTAATTTTTATGGAAAAGGTTAACCAGCCCGTACCCCGATTTTACAAACGTCGAATACCTGAGTCCAAACCTTGACAGACCCCAGTTAGAAAATCTAAATCCAACGTAGCAATGGTGTCACTAGGTTTGTGATAGTGTGGATTGCGCATATTAGCTGTATCTGTCACCATCATCGCTGGATAACCGCGATCCCAAAAGTTAGCATGATCGCTAAGTCTCGTCTGCGGAAGTATTAAACCTCTATTCGGCACTGGTAACCACTGACTTGGTATTCCCACTTTACGAATACTGCGGCTTATACCAATGAGATCCCGAATTGTTCGCCAGTTGCCAAGTAAAGCAATAAAATCCCCATGATTGGGGTAAAAATGTTCCAGAGGAGATGGGTAAGTTTGCGAATTAGGCGTATAATCGCAATAGCCCAACATTTCCAGGGAAATCATCAAGCGTAGCGGTTGCTGTTCTTTCTGTAACCTGGCTACATAATCGGTGCTACCTAATAAACCGTATTCCTCCATATCAAAAGCAACCAG
>CAZZYE010001427.1:0-1950 GCA_964658145.1 uncultured Stigonema sp. | reverse complement strand
CAATACCGTTCGGGCAGAGGTCTTGGGCAGAGATCCTGGGCTTTTGAAGCAGGGGCTAGGGAGAAACCTAGATTAATCCTAAAACCCTCGGAAAAATCGTCCGCTCAAGTATCGGTCCAAAACCTGGAAAAATCTGGTAGCGGACGATTTTTCCGCCAACACCAGGGTGTCCCAAAGTGTTGTCAACTAAAAGGGTTGCCGGATTTTTCCGGATTTTATGTAACGGAGGAAAAAAGTTGATGAAAAGCTGTTCAAATCCAAGAACTGCAACTTTACGGGGAACTGCTCCCCTGCTTATCCGAACCGATCGCCACTCAAAAAAGCACCCTCATGTTGACCAATTAAAGCATTTGCGCCAAGCGCCCAGGCAGCTAAAGTTCTAGGTGAAGAATTGGGTGTTGTTGCCGAAACAGTTGCACGATTATTGGTTTGTACCCCGAACCAAGAAATTGAGCGCCGCCAAATCTGGATTGTAGATGAAGCTGGACTGCTTAGTGCTGATGCAGCACTGCAGCTTTTAGAGAGAGCAACGACAATGCAAGCTAGGGTGATTTTTGTGGGGGACACTAGGCAATTGTCAGGAGTCGAGGCAGGGAACCCATTCAAGTCCTTACAGCTTGCTGGAATGAAAACTGCCTATCTTAATCAATCGTTGCGGCAAAAAACCCCAGAATTGAAACTAGCAATAGATTTGATTGCAAACGGGCGAGTCGAAGAAGGATTCGCCCAACTTGAAGAAAACGGCAGCATTCTTGAAGTACCGAACGAGTCTAGAATTAATGAGATTGCCTCGGAGTATATAGCTGCTGCCTCAGAACTCCGTGCTAAAACCCTTGTACTAGCTGGCACAAATGCCGAGCGTCTGGCAATCACTGAAGCTATCCGTATAAAGCTAAAACTTGAGGGGAATTTAGGGGTAAGTGCAGATGGTACTTTCCTTAAAGCCAAAGACCTGACAAGTGTTCAGATGCGCTACACCCACAATTTTGAAATTGGAGACGTAGTCATACCCACGCAAAACTACAAGCGTCGAAGGCTAGAGAACGGAAAGCTTTATGAAGTTGTTGGTACTCGCCAAGATCGTCTGGAGCTAAAGACAGAGGATGGAAGAACTCTTAATGTAGATACCGAGTTTGATAAAACTGTTTATCGTCAGCAATTTGTTGAAATTGCTGTAGGCGATCGCCTGCGGTGGACAAAGAACGACAAGCAATTGAAAAGACGCAACGGGCAAGAATTTATGGTGACGGGAATTGAGGGTAGTCACGCAACTATTAAATATGATGAAGGAAACCGCGTTGAAAGCATTGATTTAAGGAGAGCGCAGCATCTGGATCATGCCCTAGTAAGCACAATCTATAGCAGTCAGGGCAAGACAGCCGAACGAGTGCTAATTGCTGCCGATGAAACCATCGGACAAGAAAGCTTTTATGTTGCCGTCAGTCGGGCGTCGCGAGAACTAAAACTCTACACAGAGGATAAAAAGAATCTTCTGGATCTAGCACAGCAGACTCAAGCTAAAGAAAATCCCCTAGAACTACTTATTAAGGAAAAAGTAGAGCAATACAAGCAAAATACAGCTTTACGTACAGCAAGTGTCCAATTTGGCATCAGCGATGCTTCATGTGAACGAGGGAACTTCAGTACTCCGCAATCTGAGTCAAAAACATCCAAGCAGGAAGGTGGGAGCTTTTTGTCAGGCTCAGGCTCCGAATCTATTAAGGTCAAGTCCAGCCATGATGTAGAGAGCTTTCCACTTGATGGTCTTGTTGATTTGGCTCCTGGGGTTACCCCACCTTTTTACCTCAATTCGCCGCCAAGGAAGCATTCAAAAACAATAGCGCCAATTCTTAAAAAATCGCCGACCCAGTCAGTTACCCTGCCCATGCAATCTAGAACCTCGCTCTCTACCGTTCGGATAAGTAGGTTCAGCAGTTCTTCAGAGGGGTC
>CAZZYE010001426.1:0-1952 GCA_964658145.1 uncultured Stigonema sp. | reverse complement strand
CCACTCCCTCTTCTAAAGCATCAATAGCGTTGGTCAAAATATTTATAAATACTTGATTGAGTTGCCCAGCGTAACATTCTACTAGGGGCAGGTTGCTGTATTTTTTAATAACTTCAATTGCAGGGCGATCGCCATTAGCGTTGAGGCGACTTTGCAAAATCATCAAGGTACTATCGATCCCCTCATGGATATCAACCGTTTTCATCTCGGCTTCATCTAAGCGCGAGAAAGTTCGCAGGGAAAGTACAATCGAACCTATGCGCTCTGCCCCGACTTTCATCGAGGTCAGTATTTGCGGCAAATCTGACTTCAGGAAATCTAGTTCAATCACCTCTAAATAATCCTGGATTTCTCGTACAGGATGAGGATAGTGTTGCTGATAGAGTTGCAACACACTCAACAAATCTTGAGTGTATTCGTCGGTGTGGCAGAGATTGCCGTAGATAAAGTTAACTGGGTTGTTGATTTCGTGGGCAATGCCAGCAACAAGTTGTCCTAGGCTGGACATCTTCTCGCTCTGAACTAATTGAATTTGGGTACGTTGCAGTTGGTCTAGCGCTTGCTCTAGTTCTTTCGCTTGTTGGCGTAATCGGGCTTCCGACTTTCTCAGGACTTGTTCTGCCTGTTTGGATTCAGTAATATCTCGGAAACACCAAATCCTGCCGTAATAATCTTCGCTTAGCGATGTCTGACAACAAGCCGTTTCGCGTCTACGCACGGGTGCAGAATAGCGGTCTAGTGTCCGTCCATCTTTCAACGCAACTTCATCACGGCTAGTTTCTTCTGGATGCTCATATAAATACTGAACTTTAGCTAGAAATTCCTCTGGATTCAATGTTTTTTCTACCGCCAACGGCAAAATTTGTTGCTCGTCACCAGTCTCCACTAGTGCCAAAGGAATTTGCCAAATTTCCCCAAATTTCTTATTATACGATAGAATATGGAAATTTTCATCAACAATAAGGATAGCGTCGAGGGCAGCTTCTTGTTGAGCCTTTAGCAGGGCATTACTGCGAATCAGGGCTGATTCTGCCTGTTTGCGTTCGGTAATATCTTCGTAAGTACCAAGGATACCGATCGCATTACCTTGAGCATCGCACAACGGAATTTTATTGGTATCTACCCAAGACTGCTTGCCATCTGCCTGTTGCTGAGTTTCGATAATGTGCAGTTCTGGTTTGCCAGACTCCATGACACAGCGATCGCATTCCCGAAACCAGTCAGACTCTTGTTTCTTCCATGGCAAATCGTAGTCAGTCTTGCCAATAATGTTTTCAGGTGAACCTACCCCTGCAACACGAGCAAAGTTGCGGTTACAGCCTAGATAAAGCGAATTCCGGTCTTTCCAAAAAATTAACTGGGGAATGTTGTCCATTACCAACTGCAACAGTTGCTTTGACTCCCGCAGTTCGGCTTCGACTTGCTTATTATACTTTTTGATATTCCTTGTGATGTCTCGGATAGTACCGACCAGTAATTTTTTGCCCGTCTCATCCTCAAATAATGATTTTTTTGTGGAGATCACATGGGTTACACCAAAAGCGTCCGTAAAATCCTCCTCGTTCTCATTAGTAATGCCTGTGGTGAAAACCAGTTCATCTGTGTC
Organism: uncultured Stigonema sp.; assembly: GCA_964658145.1. Lineage (GTDB taxonomy): Bacteria > Cyanobacteriota > Cyanobacteriia > Cyanobacteriales > Nostocaceae > Stigonema. Next base: position 346 of record CAZZYE010001426.1, on the reverse strand, counting down.
CCAGAACACATCAGCTTCTTGTTGAGGGAAGAAGTCACAGTCTGACTTACCAAGCAGTTCTTCTCGGCTATGACCCATGAAATCACAGAAGGCATCGTTGAGCAATACCCACCGATGTTGGCGGTCTTTGACAAAAATCGGGTCAGATATACCGTTAATTATCTGAAGCAGAAACGCAACAGAGAAGTTGCGCTGCGGAACACTTGTGAATTTGGGATGGTTCATAGCCGAAGTTATGCCGAAAATCAACCTTGACAATAGCTCGTCGTACTTAGTATTCCCAATGTTTTTTATATTTAAACAAAAGTCAGTGAATTTTTTTTATTGCTAATTGCTAATTGCTAAT
>CAZZYE010001425.1:0-1955 GCA_964658145.1 uncultured Stigonema sp. | reverse complement strand
ACTAACCACTAACTACTAACCTTGGCTCTATTCTACTAGTCTTGAGTAAAATTGCGATCTAGGAAATTCAGGGCGTGGTTGCGAAGTTCATAATATTCTATTAAGTTTCGCATGGCGGCACGATCGCGTGGATGAGGAAATGCAAACTTGCTAGCAACAGCCAACCAATCCCCAAGTTGCCTGGTCCTCTTCGATAGAATGACTGGAGGATGTAGTCAAGATTAGCGACTAGCGCTTCCTCCGGAGTGGGCATCAACTCATGGTGGGTAAGAGCAACAACCCACCACAGCAGGATAATCCCCAAAAACCCAAGGATAGGTAGTAAGACAACATGCTTGACAAGCAAAGGTTTTCCCTTTTTCCAAGCAGCTTGCCCAGCAACTGCAACGATTGCAGCTAAATTCAGTTGAAATATCATTCATGACCTCAACAGATTTAAGTGCTGTTCCGATTCAACTAACGCAACGCGGTTTGCGCTCCCGCATGCTGACTTATCATTGTTGCAGATAAATGTATCATTACTATACAGTGGAGTCAAGCTATCTTGAGATATACTTTAGTTTTTCTTACAAGTAGGTAAGCCCAAATCAATCAAGGTTTGTAGTTGCGCTAAAGCGCATTATATAATGTGCTTCAGCGCAACTACGAACAAATTATTTCATTTATTTTTGTGTCAAATCATCACAGTGTTTTAACATAAAACCGCCGCCCTTGAATAATAGAAAGGGCATTTTACGATCCTACTTTCCCCACTCAATAGTAATGAAAGATTTTAGTCAATTATTGCAAGATAGAACTCAGACGATTATACAACAGTGGGTGGAAGCCGTTCGTCGCGATCAAAAGATTAAGAGCGCCAATCATCTACCCCGTCCCGCCATACAGAATCATATTGAGTATGTTCTACAGGCATTGGCAACCGTGCTTTCTCAACATCAAGAAAATGAAACTCAGCCAATAGTGGAAGCGAGTTTAGAACACGGCACTCTCCGAGCCGAGCAAGGTTTCGATGCAGCAGAAATTGCCAGAGAATACAGTGTTTTACGTAATGTAATATTTGTGATTTTAGAGTCAGAACTACTGCAAGTATCAGCACAAGAAGTGATGCGATCTGTGCGGTTAATTGATATTGTGTTGGATGAAGCGCTCGCCCGCTGTTTTCAAAGTTATACACAGCAGCGATTGGCAGAACTAGAGCAACTGCAAAATCAGTTAACCCTGAACAATCAAGAACTCACTCGCTTAGTTCGTGCTAATCAAGATAATATGTCTTTTTTAGCACACGAACTGAAAAATCCTCTGACTTCAATTATTGGTTACTCAGATCTGTTTTTGCGCCAACAACGACAAAAAATCGAGGATCGGGACACCTATGGTAATTTAGAACACATCGATCGCGTACTACGCAATGGCAGACTCTTACTGCGCCTGATCAATGATGTACTGGAAATCTCGCGGTATGAAGCAGGAACGATGAAACTGAAACTGCAACCTACCAATGTGCAGGAATTAATCAACAATGTGTATGAAATGTTAGAGCCTTTAGCTGGTGGAAAAGATTTACAAATGGTGGTGGATTGCGATCGCGCCCCAGTGTCAGTTTTCACAGATTCTTTGCGATTACAGCAGATTGTCACGAATCTGATCAGCAATGCAATTCGGTATACAGAGTCAGGAACTATTAAAATTAAGTGTGAAACCGTAGGCAATGACTTGTGGGCGATCGCAGTTTCCGACACCGGTATTGGTATTGAACCTGAAGACCAAGCCCGGATTTTTGATCCCTACTTTCGTGTGGGTTCTAGCAATCAGTCTTACCTTCCCGATAGCACTGGGTTAGGATTGGCAATAGTTTTGCGACTGGTAAAACTACTACAAGGCGAAATTGATGTAGTCTCTCAGGTGGGAGTGGGTTCGACTTTTACTGTTACCTTACCATTGGAGATGAATTATGA
>CAZZYE010001424.1:0-1963 GCA_964658145.1 uncultured Stigonema sp. | reverse complement strand
AACCCTCCTTCAGGGCTGTCTCACGAATTACGAATTACGAATTAGTAATTATTGTGCCAGTTTGCTTAACGGAGGAAACCTCCGCAGACAACTGGCTTCTCGTGACATCAAAAGCAGAAGGGCAAAGGTCAGCAAGTTGACAAGCAACGCATGCAGGAGTTCGTGCCTTACAAATGGCACGACCGTGATAAATTAACCCAATTGACCAATTTTCCCAGTCATGTTGAGGTAACAGAAGCATCAAATCTCGCTCAATGCGAATAGGGTCTGAGTGTTCAGTTAAACCTAGGCGTTGGCTAAGGCGCTTAACGTGAGTGTCCACGGTCACTCCAGCATTAATTCCATAGGCATGAGCTAGGACGACATTTGCCGTCTTTCGTGCTACACCCGGAAGCCGCAATAACTGTTCCATCACATGAGGTACTTCACCGCCAAACTCTTTAACAATCATCTGACAAGCAGATTTGATATTCTTCGCCTTATTACGATAAAACCCAGTTGAACGTACCAAGCTTTCTAACTCTGCCGAGTCAGCAGCTGCCAAACTAGCCGCATCGGGAAATCGGCTAAATAATGCTGGTGTCACTTTATTCACCCGCTCATCAGTACACTGAGCAGAGAGAATTGTTGCCACCAGCAGATGTACTGGCGATAAGTAGTTTAAAGAGCAAGTAGCGTCTGGATAAAGACGCTTGAGGAGAACTAGAATTTCTAGCGCTCGTTGCTTTTGAGATGGTACGCGGCTACTAATCACTGGAATAATTTTTGCACCCAATCCAACTGGGTAGTTTCTTTGAATATGAGAAAAATTCCTATTCCCAAAAGTAGCACCAAACCAGTTTGCATCACACCGTCTTGAATGCGAGTAGGTAAGGGCTTACCACTTAAACCTTCTATTAACAGAAAAGCAAGTTGTCCCCCATCTAAAGCTGGTAAAGGCAAAATATTGATAACAGCCAAGTTAATGCTGATCAACGCGGCAAAGAACAACAAACTACCTGTATCCTTCTCGGCAATGTCGGCACCAATTGTTACAATTTTTACTGGGCCAGCTACTTGACTAGCTGTTTCACCAAAGTTAGTGATGAGTTGCTTAAAACCTTGAAATGTCGTCAAGACAATCCGCTGAAATTCTGTAGCGCCAATCTGCAAAGCAGCCACTGGATTCGTTACACGATGGCGCTCTACTTTGCCGTTGGGAGAAAGTCCAATGCCAATACTGCCATCACCGTTTGCTTTAGGTTCTGGAACTACAGTCAAAGACAGCTTTTGGTCGCCACGGGCAATTTCTAGTTGAATTGGCTGACCTGCATTGGTTTTAATGATTTCCCTTAAAGCCTCCATCTCTGGCAGGGATTTTCCAAATTGTCTTTGATTAGCTGCTAAGATGACATCCCCTGGCTGAATTCCGGCTTTGGTTGCTACAGAACTCACCTCTGGTGCTAGCTGGTGGATTAAAACTCCAGGTTGAGTTGCTTGCGTTATGCCAACAAAGCCAACTTGTGCCACTAGGAGGAAGTAGGCAAATATTAAATTTGCTATGACTCCCGCACTGATGACGATCGCCCGATCTAGAACTGGTCGGTTGCGCAGCAAATTTGGGTCATTGGGCGGAATCTTGCTATCTGGGTCATCGTCAGGAAAGCCGACAAAACCACCCAAGGGAAAAGCGCGGACAGCGTATTCTGTTTGCGGTCCTTGGTACTTCCAAAGAACAGGTCCAAAACCCAGAGAAAAGCGATTAACGTAAATACCTTGAGACCTTGCTGCAATGAAATGTCCTAGTTCGTGTACTACGATTAGAACAGCTAAGACTGCGATCGCCGCTAAAACTGACATAGAGAAAATTTGTGAACTTATTGAGCTTGACTTCTCTTCATTTTAAAATGTCTACCAGTCTTGCACTGCCCTAAATGGTATATTTTCAATATATGAGGGGAGTGGGGAGTGGTGAGTGGTGAGA
>CAZZYE010001423.1:1458-1964 GCA_964658145.1 uncultured Stigonema sp. | reverse complement strand
GATAATCTACAGACCGATAATTCCTGTAGAGACGCGAAATTTCGCGTCTCTACACTTATATAATCCTCACCAATAACTCTTAACAGAACTGTATTGGTGTCAGTCTTAACTATGAGTATTCAACCGGACATGATATTACCCACCCTACCAAAGCAAAAATAGATGGAGTTATCAATTATACAAAAAACCTACGACTTTATTAAATGGTATGTCCCGATTATTAATAGACTGCCAAAGTCTCATAAGTTCACTTTAGGCGACAGGATGATCAATGGATTGTATAATATCTTCGACGGTTTAGTGTATGCCCGATATGCCAAAGAAAAATTGGCAAAATTAGAACCACTCAATAGCCAGTTAGATATTTTACGCTATCAAACTCGCCTCCTACTAGATTTTCAGCTAATTCCCATACATCGTTACGAATATGCAGGAAAATTAATCAATGAAATTGGTATGGAGTTGGGTGGTTGGATTAAACAACAGAGCAATCGCCAACAATCTCA
>CAZZYE010001423.1:0-1448 GCA_964658145.1 uncultured Stigonema sp. | reverse complement strand
CAGGGAACAGGGAACAGGGAATAGGGAAATCCCCATACTTAAAAGCAGGGGTTTTGTTGCGATGAAACGGTACGGCAATCTTTATCCTCAAATTGTCGATTTTAGCAATTTACTAGCAGCAGCAAGAAAAGCAGAAAAAGGGAAGCGATTTAGAGAAAATGTCTTAGATTTTAATTACAACCTAGAAGGTGAACTGGCAACAATACAAAAAAATCTCAGCGAAAAAACTTATCAACCCGGTAAATATCGAACCTTTTACATCAAAGAACCGAAAAGCCGGATGATATCTGCTGCACCTTATAGGGACAGAGTCGTGCATCATGCCTTATGTAATGTGATTGTTCCCTTTATAGAACCCACATTTATTGCTGATTCATATGCCAATCGCCTCTATTTTGGTACTCATCGCGCCTTGGGTCGATTTATCACATTTGCGCGTTCTAGCCGCTATGTGCTTCAATGCGATCTGCAAAAATATTTTCCTAGCATCGACCATGAAATTTTGAAAAGTCTACTACGCCGAAAAATCAAATGTCCAGATACAATCTGGCTAATTGAGACTATCATTGACAACAGCAATGCACAATTACCAGCAGTTGAGCATTTCCAGGGAGATGATTTATTCACCCCACTGCAACGACGACGAGGTTTACCCATTGGCAATCTGACGAGTCAGTTTTTTGCCAATGTTTATCTCAACAGTTTCGACCATTTTATCAAAGAACAACTAAAAGTTAAGAAATATCTTCGCTATGTCGATGATTTTGCTTTGTTTTCAGATGACTGGGGATTTTTAGCTGAAGCGCGATTGGCTGTTGAAGAGTATTTAGCCAGTTTGAGGCTGAAGATTCATCCAATCAAGAGTCAGTTGTTTGAAACAAAGCATGGAGCGAACTTTCTCGGTTTTCGCGTTTTACCAGACCGCATCCGAGTCCGTACAGAAAACTTGCGCAGGGCAAGACGCAGATTGAGGAAAATGCAGCGTGACTATGGTGATGGTCTAATTACCATAGATAAAGTATCCCAATCAATACAAAGTTGGTTTGCCCATCTAGACCATGGGGATACTTGGCAGTTACGTCAACAGATATTTGCTTCTCTCGCTTGGACGAGGGAGTAAAGAAGGGACAGGCAACTCCGCCTGCTGCGCGGTGGTTCTTGGAACAACAATCCTGAGAACTGCCGTTCTGCTAACCGCAACCGTAACTCCCCGGACAACGACAACAACAACATCGGTTTTCGGGTAGTGTGCGGTGCCGCGCAGAGCGCTCTTCTGTACCAGATCTGACGAATCGAAATTCATTCGTTGGGAGTGTCAAAGAAGAGTCCAGACCTGTTCCTGTGGTGCTGGTGACAGCATCCGAAAATCAAATTGGGTTGGGTAGCTTGGTAGGTGTCAAAGCCGAACAGTTGCCCAATTTTAACAATTAATAGCTAATTGCTAATTG
>CAZZYE010001422.1:0-1966 GCA_964658145.1 uncultured Stigonema sp. | reverse complement strand
GTTATGTAAGTGGATATTACCCACGAACATAACTTACCGCCTTCCGCTGGCGGGGGTCTCCAACTCCCACTTTCCTGAGGGAAATCCGCTCCTCATAACGGGGAACACGAAGTTCCTCACTGTTAAGAGTTCCCTGTTCCCTGTTCCCTTCTTGATAAAGCTTTTGCTAACTTTTGGATCTCAAAAGCCTCAGATGGTTGAACAACTAAAACCTCGCTATTCAGTCGCTTGGATTAACAAAATCGCCGAAGTACCCCAACATGCGTGGGATGCTTTGGCATTGCAATTAAAAACCCCGTTTTTAGAGTGGAAATGGCTAAATATTCTCGAAACCTCCCAAAGCGCCACAGCTAAAACTGGCTGGTTGCCAAATCACTTAACGTTATGGCGGGATAGAACGCTAATTGCTGCTGCCCCACTTTACCTTAAAGGACATAGCTATGGCGAATTTGTATTTGATCACCAGTGGGCAGATCTAGCGCAACGCATTGGCGTAAATTATTACCCGAAAATGCTGGGTATGTCTCCATTTACCCCCGCTGAAGGCTATCGGTTCTTGATTGCCCCTGGGGAAGACGAAGATGAGATCACAGCAATAATGGTACATGAAATTGATGCTTTTTGCTCAAAGCACCATATATCTGGCTGTAATTTTCTCTACGTCGATCCCGAATGGCGTCCCGTTTTGGAACGTCACGGCTTCACCGCTTGGCTACACCATAGCTTCATTTGGCAAAATCTTGGGTTTAAAACTTTTGATGACTACTTAACAGTGTTCAACGCCAATCAGCGCCGTAATATTAAGCGTGAACGCAAAGCAGTGGAAAAAGCTGCTTTGCGACTGCAACCGCTATTTGGTGATGAAATTCCCAAGTCATTGTTTCCGTTGATGTACGAATTCTATGGCGATACTTGTGATAAATTTGGCTGGTGGGGTAGCAAGTACTTGACAAAACGGTTTTTTGAGGGGCTACATAGCGATTATTCTCATCGGGTGTTGTTTATTGCCGCATACAGCGAGCAAGATAATCGCCAACCGGTAGGAATGTCTTTTTGTCTGGTTAAAGGCGACAGGTTGTATGGACGCTATTGGGGTAGTTTGCAGGAAATTGATTGTTTGCATTTCGACGCTTGCTACTATACACCAATAGAGTGGGCGATCGCTCACGGTATCCAAACTTTCGATCCCGGCGCTGGCGGACGCCACAAAAAACGCCGTGGTTTTCCTGCTACCCCTAATTACAGTTTGCACCGCTTTTACAATGGTCGTTTGGCACAAATTTTACGACATCATATTAGTGAGGTGAATGAGCTTGAACAGCAGGAAATTGAAGCGATTAATGGGGAATTGCCGTTTAGTAAGAAGGATGATTGAAAACTAACCACCAAACACATGGCAGGCTTTCCTGCCAGCCCTACGGAACAGAGGGATTACACTTTACAAAGGGTCGAAAACCCTTCAAACAATTTGATTTCTATAGTAATTATGGGTTTGACAGTTGAAGATTTGGCAGCAATTGATGAAAAACTTTCTCAGCGTCACATTGACCTTGACCCGGGTGGGTATTTCATTATTTACCTGGTTCGGGAAGAGGGATTAATTTGTGCCAAGCATTTCACTAATGTGATTGATGAGCGTGGTTTAGCTGTCGATCCAGAAACGGGTTTGGTAATCCCCGCACGCTTAAAGGTGGAACGAACTCATACTACCTTGTTTAGTGGGCGCACTGCAAAAGAACTGTGCGTGAAAATTTTTGAAGAACAACAGCCTACTCCTGTGACTTCATTAGACCATGCAGCTTATTTAGGTCGGGAATTTGTCCGAGCTGAGTTGGCGCTATTGACTGGGCTTGAGTATGTCCAGGATTAATTGGGGAGTAGGGAATAGGGAGTAGGGGAGCCAGCGCTCTCCGGAGGGTTTACCTCCGTAGGCGACTGGCGTAGTAGGGAGTAGGGTATTCCCCAC
>CAZZYE010001421.1:0-1970 GCA_964658145.1 uncultured Stigonema sp. | reverse complement strand
ATCAGCAGATGGGGTTATTTGAGCATCAGCAGATGGGATAGCCGCAGCAGCAATCACAGATGCTGCTGCGACGCTCTTGATAAAGTGGGAGATGGTAAACCTGATATTAATAGCTGGCTTTCCCTGAAAGTTTGCCATGATTTGTGTTCCTTTTTTAGATATTTGATTGCATGTTCTTACTCAAGCTAAGTTAACTCGCTGCCTTCTCGTCAACTTATACTTTTGACTTTTACATGTTGTGATGAAATGTTCATACTTAAGCTAAGTTAACGTGCGGTCTTCTAGTCAACTTATACGAATAGTTCAGAAACCTGTAAGAAGTAGAGAAAATAGTTTTGGCGAGGCAAAACTTTTAGTTATTGGTTATTAGTGACTTCGTACAAGCATTGCATTCATTAGGCAAAAAACTCATACTAAATAATTAATAACTCATGTAAAATGTGATTGCCATAACCTATGCTTTGATAGCACTAACAAATCCTTCGCTTTTGTTGCTGCTCTCGCTGACTGCGATGCGCCTTTCTCCAGGTTTGAGGAGTTGTCCGGTGATGTTGGCGAAACTGGCGGAAGAAATGAACCGAATTTTGATAGCCCACCTTGCCAGCAATCTCCTCCACTTTTTCATCGGTTTCCAAAAGCAAGGAACGTGCTGCTGCCATCCGGCGCGAGATAATCCAGCTTTGCACAGTTTGTCCCGTTTGGCGTCGCACTAGGTCAGTCAGGTAAGTTGAGCAGTAAGCAACTGCAACAGCCACGTCACTAAGGGTAATCGGGAGGTGATAATTAGCTTCAATGAAGTAGAAAACCTCTCTCAACTCTGGGTCGGACGGAAAAATTGACTGAGGGGCAGTTGATTTGACAGCGCCCACTAGTGCTGGTTCTGGGACTGGATGGAACTGTGCCGCGTACCATTTTTGGAGCAAGGCTCGTTTTTCCAAGCAGGCTCCGATCGCCCTGAGTAATTCTTCAACAGTGCAGGGCTTAGTGAGATAATCATCTGCTCCCAGCTCGATGCCTTTGCGAATATCAGCCCGAGTAACTTTAGCAGTGACAAAAATTAAGGGGATAATAGCTGTGGTAGGGTTTTGGCGCAGCGCCCTTAGAACGCCATAACCATCGAGTTCTGGCATTATAATCTCGCTAATTATCAAATCGGGTAAGTGTTGTCGTGCCTGCTGAACGCCGACAAGACTATTTTCTGCACCGATCGCATCGAACCCTTGTGACTCCAGACATTTTAAAAACATGTTGCGGGCTTGTTCTTCATTTTCAAGAACCAAAATCTTTGTCATTGTCTTCTCCTGATATTTAGTTATTGTCAGTTGGAAAAATGAGCCTCGTAGTCAGTGGAATACCTGACAAGTATCGAAGTAGACGTAAAACCCATTCCTCTCTTTAGCTAGATGTTTATCCAAACGTTTATTTTCAAGGGTGAACGTGGTAAGAGTCCTTGAGGATTAATCGGGTAAATATATTTCACTGTTGTAGGAATAGCTCTAGCTACAAAATAAAGTTGCACCATTTCGGATTATGCCCAGATATTTTCGCAACAATAAGATGCTTGGTAATTAATCCTCAAACTTTGCAACGCCGCCTCCAGCTACGTACATTTAGTCCAACAGAAGTATGCCCCTGAAAATTTGTGTTCTATTGCAAAACTAAAACTACGATCTATTAACTTCTCTGGGATCGGAGTCAGAGATTATGCAGTAATTTACAAAAATTAACATTTAATGATAATGAATAGTAGCGCAATACGATGCCGTTGTACCTTCATGTGCATTCAACGCGGAAGATGAAGCGGTCTTCAAGTATAGGACTTACGCACTGTACAAATTGAACATAATGTGTAGTAACGGATAATGGTCGTTTCAAACTTGTAGGGGCGAACGGTGAGACAGCCCTGAATTTCGGTTTCCCGAAGCTGGGGACTGCGATAGCGAAGCGGTAGCGATAGCGTTAGCGAAGCG
>CAZZYE010001420.1:0-1971 GCA_964658145.1 uncultured Stigonema sp. | reverse complement strand
ATAAAATAGATTCGTAGCCATCTAAAAACAGAACAGTTGACCTTTGAAATAATTGTGTAGATAATTAGAATATTACTTCGCCCTGTGTATGAGGTAGTGGTGGTGGATCTGAAGGTAACTTGCCGTAACTTTCTAATAATGATTTCCAGATTGGCGTTGATGCACAGCAGTTACACCTTCAGGATTCAGCACTTTACCATTGTCCACAGTCGCATAAACTAGCCAATGATCCCCAACTTCCATCCGACTTTGTACAGAGCATTCAAGGTATGCTAAAGCATCAGAGAGGATGGGACAACCGTTGTCAGCAGTTTCAGCGGCAACCTCAGTAAATCTGTCTTCTCCAGGAGCAAAGGGTTTGAGGAAATGCTTCATCAACCCCAAGTGATTGCCTTCTTTCAGGATGTTAAGGACAAATTTGTTTCCAGAGTACGTCAATGGTTCTACCGCACGATCTTTGGCAACGGCTACGGTTAAACCAGGGGGATTAAAGCTAGCCTGAGATACCCAAGAGGCTAACATTGCACTAGATACATCGCCTTGCTTTGCCGTGAACACACACAGTGAACCAATAACTCGTCCGACTGCTTGTTCAGTCGTAGTAGCCGTTCGGCTTTGCGATCGCACTTTTTTGGCTTTCTTCAGTGCTTGGGCAAAATCAGTTCCCGCTTCTTCACAAGTTTGCAAAGTGAGATCGTTAGGTTTGAACTTGACTCGAATCGAATCAAAACCAAACCGATAACCAGCGTCTTTCAATTTGCCTTCGATTAAATCAACAGCTTCCCCACTCCAGCCATAAGAACCAAACACACCAGCGAGTTTGTTGTTAGTAGCGGTGGAAAGAACAATACCCAAAGCCGTTTGAATGGGTGTCGGTACATGACCGCCGAGGGTAGGAGAACCAATGACAAAGCCTGCCGCTTTTTCTACCGCAGCGCGAATTTCTTCAGGTTCAGCAAATTCGCAGTTGATTGATTCCACGCTGACGCCAGCTTTAGTGATCCCGTGGGCGATCGCTTGGGCTAAAGTTGCCGTATTCCCATACGCCGAAGCATAAATCAACGCTACCGTGGTATCTTGAGAACTCTGCTGCTGACTCCACTGACGATAAGCTTTTGTCAGGTCAATCAAGCCATAGCGTACCAAAGGTCCGTGTCCGGTAGCATACAATCTTACAGGTAGATCGGAAAGTTTATCCAGCGCTGTTTCCACACTTCGGGCATGGGGCGCCATTAAACAATCAAAATAATAACGCCTGTCTTCGTTAAATATTTCCCAGCCTTCATCAAACACCTGATCGCCACAAATATGCGCTCCAAATAGCTTATCTGAATAAAGAATTTCTGTTTGTGGATCGTAGGTACAAAGTTCGTCTGGATAGCGGGGATTAGGGGTAGGAATGAATTGCAATTGATGACCTTTGCCTAAATCGAGGGTGGCAACGGACTTTGTAGCGGATGGGTTATCGGTTGTCGCTGAATGTTTAACTGTTTCTGTAGCAGATGCATTATCCGTTACATCCGTTACTAATCCGCTGCTAGCGCCCCGCATCACGAGAATTTGCAAATCTGGGTTTTCCAGTGCGCCCCGCAAATTTATTGCTCCTGGATTAGAACAAACAAAGGTTATCTGGGGTGCAAGTTCCAATAAAGCTTTGAGAGTTGCGGCGCGGTTGGGATTGACGTGACCGAGAATCACATAATCAATATTTTTTACATCAATCCGAGAAAGCAACGCTTCCAGGTAAATTTGCGTAAACGTTTCTCCTGGAGGGTCGATGAGGGCTGTTTTATCTGCTTGAATCAGATAAGAATTGGCAGTTGTACCTTTGGCAAGAGCATATTCAATTTCAAACCGGAGGCGCGTCCAACTACGCGATCGCAGCACTGTCGTATCTGTACCAATGGGGAGTACCTGAACGTCACGGGGTTTAGTGGTTGTCATAAGTGTGGGGAGTGGGGAGTGGGGAGT
>CAZZYE010001419.1:0-1972 GCA_964658145.1 uncultured Stigonema sp. | reverse complement strand
TGATACGTTCCTCTGGGATGGGAAATCGTTGTCCTTGCTCGTCGTACCAATAAAGCCATTCCCGTGTCATACCTCCATAGATTCCGCGATCGCAACCAATTCCTAAGCCAACTTCTGGTAGCCAAACGGGATTTCCAGGCTGCAATACATAACCACCATTAACTAAACGGTGTACTTCTAAGCGAGGCTTGCGGCGACGACGGGAAGAATAAATTACGTAGTACAATACACCCAAAGCAGCGTATTCTTGCTTTTTACGACTATATTCCCCGCGATATTTCTTAGAAACTACTTCTAGCGTTAGAATGGGGACAACTTTCTCATCCCACAGCACATAACTCGGGCGCAGTTCCTCATCATAAAACCGCTCTACTCCTAGACTCAAAAAGCCATCTGGTACGATAGGAGGTTTGTCTGGGTGGTGGTAAATACCCATATCTATGCCAAAAAACCAGTCCATTTGATCTGCCCAGAGTATTAGCAGTATCGCTTTGAGCAAGCTGGGAATTAATTCTTGCAGTTCGTTATCCACAGGAGTATCGTCAGAGTCTGGTAGTTCTTCAGCAGAGGGCAGATACATTGGCAGATTGTACTCTAACATGGCTGATTTACTCCAAAATTTACCTTTGTTTGTTATTTGTCATTGGTTATTTTTAATGGTTCACAATTTAAGACATGATATATAGCGAAATATCCGTACCTGATACTCTGTTGACTTTGCAATTGGAAACGATTCTGCTATATGCTTGGCAAGCTATTATTCGACTTGAATTTTTAGTGTACAGGTGAGGATACTTTCCCGAAGAATAACTATATAACTAAATACTTTAACTCTCCTGGTTTGCTTTCTTTGCCAAAATAGAGATGTAGGCTAAAATAACCACGCTTTCAGCATAACGTTATTGCCTACCTAGAAGCGAACTTGTAGGATTACGTTTTGAAATAAGTGATAAGAAGGTAGTATGGACAGCAACAACTGGATGAAGCAATTAGTAATGCTTGGTATTGGCACAACATCCTTGGTGGGTGATAAACTGCGGGAAGTCACTGATGAATTGAAAGATGGCAAGCTTAATCCTGAGCAAGCCAAGGCAGTGATGGATGATTTTCTTCAGCAGTTAAAGTCGGAGCAGGGAACTTGGGATACACAAATGCAACGTCAATTGCGGAATATGATGCAGGATCTGGGGGTTCCTCGCCAGTCGGAAGTTGACGAACTGCGGGGTAGGATTGACCGATTGGAGCGTCAAGTGCGAGATTTAGAAAATAAGCTTTGGCGTTAAAGTACACTTTGTGATTTAAACTTAGTTTTGTCCTACTGGTTATACCCAATTACTACACACTTAAGTAGGGAGGACTAATTTTGAGACAGATTTTACTGAGCATAAGCTTTATGCTGCTTTGTGTTGTGGTTTTGGTGTTCGCGCAAGTAAGCGGCGGCAAACAAGAGTCTGCTGTTGCTGCTCATTTGACTCAAACCACACCCGCTGCAACCACTGTAACTGAAAACAATACCCTAATTGCGAGCAAGAAGAAAATGTCTGATGCCAATGTCGTTACCACGCCCTCTGGACTAAAGTATATCGAGATCAAGGAGGGGACTGGGGCGACTCCCAAAACTGGACAAACGGTTTCGGTTCACTACACCGGCACTCTGGAAGATGGTACTAAGTTTGATAGTTCACGCGATCGCGGTCAACCCTTCAAATTCAAACTCGGTCAGGGACAAGTGATCAAAGGCTGGGACGAAGGACTTAGCACGATGAAAGTAGGCGGTCAGCGTCAGTTAATCATTCCTCCAGATTTAGGTTATGGTGCTCGTGGTGCTGGTGGTGTGATTCCACCCAACGCTACGTTGAAATTTGATGTGGAATTGCTGGGAATTAGTTAGTTGTTAGTGGTTAGTAGGGGCGAACGGCCCTTCGGGTTCGCAGTCCCCAGCTTCGGGAAACCCTCCTTCAGGGCTGTCTCA
>CAZZYE010001418.1:0-1978 GCA_964658145.1 uncultured Stigonema sp. | reverse complement strand
GGAACGTCTCTACACGCATGGATTTTTCACGAATTACCTTAACCGAACGGTATTGTATGTTCTATTGGTATTTCCAAAAGTTTGCTAAAGCGAACAGCTAACATTTATTTTTTTAATTTAAACTTTATCTGCAACTTTTTGTCAATTATATTTAAGTTTATCATCAAACTCTTCTTAATTAATTCTTTATCTAGTGTTCCCTAAACAGGCGCTGAACACTAGCGTTACTTTGGAAAGTTGCATTAAGTAGGGTGTGCGGGAAGATTAACAGAAAAGTAAAGATTATGATGAGTTACTTAGAACAGTTTGCCAGCGATAATAACTCTGGTATTTGTCCGGAGGCGCTGGAATACATGATGAAAGCGAATCAAGGCAGTGTTCCAGCTTATGGAAATGATCAATGGACTCAAAAAGCAACAGATTATTTTAGGGAACTTTTTGAAATTGGTTGTGAAGTATTTTTTGTTTTTAACGGAACCGCAGCCAATTCTTTGTCTTTAGCTGCACTTTGTCAGTCCTATCACAGTGTTATTTGTCATGAGACATCTCACATAGAAACAGATGAATGTGGTGCACCTGAATTTGCTTCCAACGGTTCTAAACTTCTACTTGCCAAAGGTAAAAACGGCAAGTTAAACCCAGAATCTATAGAGGCAATTGTGACTAAGCGTCATGACATTCACTATCCAAAACCTAAAGTTGTTAGTGTCACTCAAGCAACTGAATTAGGGACTTTATATTCTACTAAAGAACTCCTTGAGATTAAAGAAGTTGCTCAAAAGCATAACTTAAAGATTCACATGGATGGTGCTCGCTTTGCAAATGCAGTTGCCGCTATAAATAAAAGCCCTGCGGAAATTACCTGGAAAAGTGGAGTCGATGTATTATGTTTTTGTGGCACGAAGAATGGAATGGCGTTAGGTGAAGCCATTATTTTCTTCAACAAAGCGTTAGCAGAAGATTTTGCTTATCGATGCAAGCAAGCAGGTCAGCTAGCGTCTAAAATGCGGTTTATCTCTGCTCCCTGGTTGGGTTTATTGGAAACTGGCGCGTGGTTAAAAAATGCGCGACATGCAAATCAATGCGCTGAATATTTAGAAAATAAATTATTAGATATAGAGGGCGTTGAGATGATGTTTCCTAGAGAAGCAAACGCCGTCTTCGTCAAACTACCTGAGCAAGTTATTCAAAGCTTACAAGAAAAGAACTGGCAATTTTATACCTTTATTGGTGTCGGAGGAGTACGTTTTATGTGTTCTTGGAACACGACTCAATCAAGGATGGATGCATTGATTAGCAATATTAAGGAAGCAATTACTAGCAAATAAGGTACTAGCAACGTGCGATCGCCCAAAGCAAAACCCCAGGCTCATCACCTGAGGTTTACACTGTTTCAAATAGAATGTTACGATAACAAACACACGAAGAGTGTTTGCAGTAAAAGACCCCGATAACTAACCCGGAAGATCTGTGTCTTTATGCAAGACCCATTGATTTACACGATACTCTTGACTTAATCAGAGTGGTTGCCAAATTGCCAAATCAAATACCTACATCTCCGGGAATAGTTTTACTACACCTACTCCCCCTGAAAATGAGAAGCTTGGGTTGCTGACTGGCTCTCCTATGTCAAAATGAAAATGACAGATACCTTAAGGTGAGCGATCGCTCAATTGCGCTAAAAAAAGGATTGACCTGAGCAATGGCAGAAGAAACCAATCACAATGAAGCGGGAGAGGTAGCTCCCAGCACTGTAGACAAACAGGCTCCCAGTGTCGCTGAAGAACACGCTCCTAGTACCAACTCACCGGAAGCGACGGACATTCCCACTGCAAACGCACCCGATCCCCAAGCGGCTAACCCAGAAGTTAACCCAAATGCTGCCAAACTAGCTCCGCCACCCAAGCGAGAAAAACCGCCCGCCTCAGAAAAACCTGCCGCCCCAGCTAAGCCACTGGGAGAAAAACCTGCCGCAGAT
>CAZZYE010001417.1:0-1982 GCA_964658145.1 uncultured Stigonema sp. | reverse complement strand
AGGACTGCTATATAACGGAATTTTGTATCCGGAAAGGCAGTAAATAGTGTGTTAGCGTAGCTGTAAAAAACCTACGAATTTGAAATCCAAACATAGATGTTAGGCTATCAACCCCAATCATTTGACACTAACCCAAAAATTGATAAATTTATCATGCAGGCTTTTCGCCAAATGCCAGCATGGAAAAAAGCACACCTCACCAACGAAGCAACTAAGGGAATTCAGCAGTGGGCAATTATTGGGATTCGCAATCAATACCCGAATGCAACTCCCGATGAAATGCGATTTCAGTTGGCAGTCAGATGGCTGGGTGAAGAGATAGCAAATCGACTTTACAAGAATAGTCTGGGGAAAATAGTGGATGCAGAATCGATTAGGTTGGCGTTGAAAGTGGCAGAAATTTTTGATGCGCTGGCTTATCTAGAGAGTGATGCACATTTTGGCAAGGTTGTCATCAGCTGGTAGCGTAATTTAAAATTTTACTTATAGCAATTAGGGTAAATAGACCAAATTGTAGGGGCACGGCACTGCCGTGCCCCTACAGCAATCTACTGGGTAATAAACAGAAAATAGCTGTAATACAGATTTTGCTTTTACCTCCTGCATAATAGTCAAAAGTAAAATGTAGGAGGTTCTTAGGTGGATTTTCACAATTTTTTTTCAGAGAATTTTATCCCTCATGGGCATTGTTACCTTTGGCAGCCAGAGTTAGTGTGGCTACATATCTTGTCAGATTCTCTGATCGCACTTTCTTATTACTCAATTCCGTTGATGCTGCTGTATTTTGTCCGCAAAAGAGAAGATGTGCCATTTAAGGGAATTTTTCTGTTGTTTGGAGCGTTCATTATCTTCTGTGGCACAACCCATATCATGGAAGTATGGACACTTTGGCATCCTGTTTATTGGTTATCCGGTGCCATCAAAGCTTTGACGGCGATAATTTCTTTCTATACAGCTTTGACGCTGATCCCTTTAGTTCCGCAAGCACTTGCTCTCCCCAGTCCCGCACAACTTGAAGCGGCAAATCAGGCTTTGCAAGATGAAAACGCCAAACGCAAGCGGGTAGAACAAGAGTTGCGAGAGTACAAAGAATGTCTAGAAGAACTGGTAGAACAGCGCACTGCTGAACTAGCAAAGGCGAATGAACAACTCCAGCAGGAAATTATTCACAAACAGCAGTCCCAAGACACAATGGCGAAGTTACTTAAACAATTAAAAAGCACTAATCAAGAATTGAATGATTTTGCTTATGTTGTTTCCCATGATTTGAAAGCGCCGCTACGGGGAATTAGTTCATTGTCAGAATGGCTCTTAGCTGATTATGCTGATAAATTCGATGATGAAGGTAACTCACTAGTCAATCTCCTGATCGCTAGAGTTAAGAGAATGCACAGCTTAATTGATGGTATTTTACAATATTCTAGAGTTGGACGTATTCAAGAGGAAAGCAGACAAGTCAATTTGAACGATGTGGTTACAGAAGTCGTTGCGCTTCTTCTGATTCCAATGGAAAATATCCAAATAGAAATAACTAATGAATTACCTATTATTTCCTGCGAAAAAACTCGCATAGAACAGGTTTTTCAAAACTTATTGAGTAATGCGATCAAATTTATGGATAAGCCGCAAGGTAAAATTACAGTTGCCTGCACTGAAGAGAATGGTTATTGGAAATTTAGTGTAGCAGACAATGGTCCTGGTATTGATAAGCAGCATTTTGCCAGAATATTCCAAATCTTTCAAAAATTACCTAATGATAAAGAATCAGATAGTACAGGAATTGGTTTATCGTTGGTGAAAAAAATTGTAGAGATGTATGGCGGCAAGGTTTGGGTAGAATCGGAAGTTGGTCAGGGTAGTGTATTCTTTTTTACATTTAATAAAGCTCTACAAATTCAAACAGAATTGACCACATTGTAAGGGCGGGGCACGTCGCTTCTCCCAATTCCTCGCCGCTGCGCGAACGCTCCAAGTCAAAAGTC
>CAZZYE010001416.1:0-1982 GCA_964658145.1 uncultured Stigonema sp. | reverse complement strand
AATTCGATGGACATCTCCCCGCTCAAGAGTATGCTGACCACCTGTGCAAGTGGGCCGGGATGACAAATTTGGTTGCAGGCGTAACCCAAGACTACATGTGCGAAAAAGCCGTTTTGGAAATGAATAGTACCACAGTTGCCGAACAACAACGCAAGACGATCGCCCGTTACGATGAACTACTGCTACTCCTCAAAGACTCCGGTATCTATAGAGATGCCTGTTCTCCAGGGGTATGAGCCAGAGGAATATGTAGATTGCATACGGCAGTACGGCGATCGCCTACTTCCCGGCATGTGGGTAGGCGTTGGCAGTGTTTGCAAGCGAAATGGCAACCAGAGCGCTATTCTGCTCGTATTAGAGGCGATCCAGACGGAGCGACCAGACCTTAAGCTGCATGGGTTTGGTTTAAAAAAAGAAGCACTGGGTGTTCCTGAAATTCAAGAGTTACTTTTTAGCGCAGACAGTGCTGCCGCTGGCTTATCCAAGGGGAGAGGCTCATTGAAGTACAAGGGATCTTCGACCCCATCACAAACCTTGAGTACGAGAAGCTGATTTATCAACAAGGGACTCTTGCGGGATACGAAACTCGCCAATACTTACTTGAAAAGTGGGGTAGGGACTGCGCTTATTGTGGCAAGCCTGGACTTAAGTTACAGGTAGAACATATTCAACCAAAGGCTAAGGGTGGGTCTAATCGGATCTCAAACCTTACATTAAGTTGTGAAGCTTGCAATCTGAAGAAAGGGACTCAATATATCAAAGACTTTCTCAAAAAAGACCCAGAACGGCTAAAGAAAATCCTTGCACAAGCACATATTCCATTGGCTGATACTGCTGCTGTCAATGCAACACGGTTCAAGTTGCTGGAAACATTGAAAGCATTTGGACTACCAGTAGAAACAGGGTCAGGCGGGTTAACTAAGTTCAATCGAACCACCCAAAGTTTTGATAAGACCCATTGGATTGATGCGGCTTGTGTTGGCAAGTCAACACCTAGCAAGTTAAACATTAATGGTGTTAAACCACTGTTGATTAAAGCAAATGGCTATGGAACGCGCCAATCATGCAGAACTGACAAGTACGGGTTTCCTAATCGTCATTGTGCAAGAGAAAAATTGCACTTCGGCTTTACAACCGGAGACATTGTTAAAGCTGTTGTAACTACGGGAAAAAAGGTAGGAACTTACACCGGGAGAATTGCTACTCGCGCTACTGGTAGCTTCAATATTTCAACTAAAAACGGTTTAATTCAAGGTATTTCCCATAAGTTTTGTAAAGCAATTCACAAGAAGGACGGTTACTCATATGTGGTATAAAGTTCAGATTTCTAGACCGCACCGTCATGTAGTCGGCTTCCTCCCACGCCTAAAGGACGGTTGAGCCAGCCTCAGCCTCGTGGGTTTCCGCCTTGGGGGTTTTATGACGAAGTATGGATTGCATCTGTTATGTACCGTCAGGCAAGCGCTTCACCTGAAAAAGCAAAGCTATTGATTGAGACACTGGGTCTTGACGTAAGCTACGCCCAAGCCTTAACGGAATAACCGATAAGAGGCTTAGGTTCAGTTGTGCCGTGGAAAAAACCTGCTTAAAACGAGCAACCTTCCCCCATTAAAGGGTGTAGCCTTTGTTCCTAGGAAGCTCAGGTCAAAACGCGCCGCTTTTAAGGCGAGTATTGAGAACTAGGGTCATTAAAGCGGCGCGTTTTGCAAGGCATTTTGTGGGGGAAACTTCCTCCACAAAGATGCCGCCCAAGGTTGCTCGTTTTGAGTAGACAAATGCGTCCCCAACAGATCCTTTCATCTATCGTTTTTATGAAGTGATTCAAGAGAAGTTTGGAGACGGAATCATAAATACAACTAACTGTAGTTTAAACGTAGAAAATGATGGGAAATTTGTAAAAATTATTATGGTTGGAGAATTTCTTCCTTACAGAAAATGGTAGGTAGCACCCTGAGTTAAAAATGTGAAAATAGTAGAGAATT
>CAZZYE010001415.1:0-1982 GCA_964658145.1 uncultured Stigonema sp. | reverse complement strand
TTCTCGTTCTGCGCGTTGTCGTTCTCGTTCTGCGCGTTGCTGCTCTGCTTCTGTGTCAGTTGGCACCCATTCACCTAGGGAATCGTACCAACGCAACCAAGCGCGAGTAATCCCTTCAAATTCACCCTGCCAAACACCGAGTCCCAAATTCAATTCAGAAATCCAAAGGCGGGGACTCACTGAATCGATCAATTGCTCCTGATAGTGTCCGCCGACGAGTTGAAAGAACCGCACTTGATTGGTGTAGCGGCTAAACACAATGTAGTAGGGCACCCGTAAGATTTTCTCATATACGTCCCATTTGCGTGGTGGACTGTCTTGATTGCGAGCTTGACCGTTTGTTTCCTCGGCTGACGCCAACTCAGGTTCGCCTAAATCCTCGGATTCCGTTCCTGGTGAAAGGAGTTCAACCACTACAAACGGATCGACGCCTTCTTGCCAAAGGACGTAACTTGATCGCAATTCCGTTTCTTCATACAGGCGCGGGACATCAAGCACTAGAAACCAATCTGGGCGTTTATACCATTGCGGATGGCGCACATCGTAATACAGGTTGAGATCTGACCCAGTGAAGTAGCGATCGCTAGCATAATCGCTCAAGCGCAACGTGCGGCTAAGAACCTGAGGTTGCAGATCGTGAAATTCGTCGGGCAATCCTGGTTCCTCTAAATCCTCACTTGGTAAATCATACATCGTAGGCAAGGTCTGTTTGGGGGGCAGTGGCGGATCAGTTTGGGGAATGGAGACATGCTCGCGCATAAGAGAATCTCGTATTTGTCTGTCTCTATTGTGCCTGACACAATCATTGATAATCAGCTAAGTTGTTGTCAAGAACTTTGGGTATCGCTGCAGGCAACGTTTGTACACCTTCTTGGAAAAAGAAAAATACTGCATTAACGTCTTAATATAAAGACATCTCCGGCAGGGGTTGAACTTTTTGGCATTTTTGGCAAATATTTTGGCGAAAGGCAGCTATCATCGTTTGAATGTTTCAATGCAACTGCCAAAAGATATATATAGTTACACCCTAGTATTAAATGAACCCAGAAAACTCGGAAACTTACATAAATCATCCAACGTGGGGTTTGCTCTATAGGATATCTATAGTGGATGAAAACCAAGAGTTGTTCACCACACTTTATGCCCAACGTTTATTTTTTGTGGTGACAGCTGATGCTAAGGGTCTCAAATTTCAGTCTATAGGTCGTACCGAGGCGAGAATGATGCTGGAAAATCGCTTACGTAACCTGCGTCGCACAGGACAATCTCAGGAGTACGATCAGCTTCAGAGTGTTTTCCAACGCACATTCCAATGAGCAGTTCTCTAGCTTTCCGTATTGCTGCCATTCGCTCCTCACTCCCAGCTTCAGTCAAGTTGATTGCTGTCACAAAGCAAATTCCAACTGATGCAATGCGCTCTGCATACGCCGCAGGAATTCGGGATTTTGGGGAGAGTCGCATTCAAGAAGCAGCCAGCAAACAAACCGAGTTACAAGATTTATCGGATATTACATGGCACTTTATCGGCAATTTGCAAGCCAATAAAGCCAAAAAAGCCATTGAACTATTCAGGTGGATTCACTCAGTGGATAATTTGAAGCTGGCACAGCGCTTGAACCAATTGGCGCAGCAGCTAGGAGTAAGTCCTCTCGTTTGCCTGCAAGTGAAGATTCTGCCCGACCCCAACAAGTCGGGTTGGAGCGACCCGTCGCAACTATTAGCTGATTTACCAGCACTCAATCAATGTAAAAATTTACAAATTCAGGGATTGATGACAATTCCGCCGTTAGGATTAAATGACTCAGAAATTTTGAATGTATTTAATGTTACCCGTGAACTTGCCAAAGATATCCAAGAACAAAACTGGTCTAACATTCAAATGCAGCATCTTTCCATGGGAATGTCTGGTGACTACAAATTGGCAGTGCAAGCTGGTGCAACGATGGTAAGGCTCGGAACCATTTTGTTTGGAGACCGCTCGG
>CAZZYE010001414.1:0-1983 GCA_964658145.1 uncultured Stigonema sp. | reverse complement strand
CGATGTTGAGAGTAAACATCTCAATTAATCCGGCATCATCCGAGACATTGGCGCGAGTGCAGTGCGTAAAGAAGAGGGTGTTTTAAAAGTTTTGAGGGGTCAAATTTTATGCCAGTCGCCTCACCATGATCCGGATAATGGCAAGGTAAATAAACGTCTCCGATGTTTCCGGTAGAAGTTCATAGTCTCTGACTGATCGGCGGCATCCCATGACCCAACCGAAAGTGCGCTCCACCACCCAAGGTTTTTTGAGCAAGACGAAGCCCTTAGTTTGTTCTGGTCGCAGCACTACTTGTACAATCCAACGACAAACGTCCATTACCCACATCATGAAGGCTGGACCATCAAAGCCGCCGTCAGTCCAAATGATCGTCAACAGAGAAACCTTGTCGCCCATTTCTTTGACGCGCTTAAGCACTTGTTTGCCGCCTGAGCGCTCTGGCACACTGGCTGCGGTGACCAACACCCGCAGCACCAACCCCAAGGTATCAACAGTCAGAAACCGCTTACGCCCTTTAATTTTCTTGCCTGCATCATAACCCACGGATTGACACACCATTGCGGAACTCTTGACGCTTTGACTATCGATGATAGCGAACGTTGAACTCGGATGGCGCTCAATATCGATTCTTGTCCATTCTCGTAGACTATCGTGGATGTGTAACCACGTCCCGACATGAGCGCCAGTTTCGGAAATATGTGTACACTGTCTGCCACGGAGGAAAGTCCCCAGGCAACCCTCGCCATCTCACTCCTTCTACCAGGACATACAAAATCGCGTTCAGCACGGACCACATATCGACTTCACGCTTGCGACCACCGGGTTTTGGTTGTGGAATCATGTCACTCAAAAATTCATATTGGGCACGGGTCAGGTTGCTGGGGTAAGCTTTACTCATGTTGCTCTCTCGGTGCTGTGTTCTACGTATTCACAGTTTATACCTAGAGAGCTTTTTTACCCCTCGCCTAACTTTTCAAACATCCTCTAACGAAAAATCTGATTTTGGCGTCGCAATTGACTTTCTTTTAATCTAGAGGACAATTTTCGCCGATAGGGTGCAATCACCAGTTATAGGGACGGTTTTGTTTTATTTGAGCGTACTTGTAATAGTTAATTTGTTGAGAGAGACTTCCCCCAAAAACAGATAATCTCCCAACAACTGGGCGCTGACTTGCTCAGAAGCCGCTAAAATTCCTACACTCATAGGTAAATCAAAACACGGACCTTCCTTGCGTAGATCGGCAGGGGTGAGGTTAATCACTATCTTCTTGACAGGAAAGGCAAAACCAGCATTCTTAAGAGTTGCCTTTACCCTCTCTCGTGCTTCCTGAACTGCTGCATCCGGAAGTCCTAAAACCACAATTCCTGGCAAACCCCCAGATACATCCACTTCCACGCCTACTTTTACGGCGTCGATACCCACGATTGATGAACTCCAGACTCTAGCAAGCATATATAGCAATCCTATTTGATTTTCAAACAACAGGGACAAGGAGGACAAGGGAGACAAGGGGGAGGTGTAAGCATGTCCTCCACGGATTGCTATATTCCCTACAACATTTATTTAGATATGCATCAACCAGCGTTGAAGATAACTTCAATACCACCCTGTATCCGCGCCAATTCTTGACGCTGCTGCTCAATCCAAGCTTTTTTAGCTTCACGTTGTTCTGGTGTCTCTTGCTGATATCGTTCTTGTTGCTCTAGGACGTCATTGTAAAATGCGATCTCTTTTTGAACTGCCTGCCTCAAACTTGTGGCAGATTGCTTAATTTCTAGGGAATTATGCTCATCCTTCAACAGTCGCTCAACGGATTGGGTAATATTCTCAAAGGTGTTGAGGTAGTAATTCATGCTTGTCCTCCAGTAATCTATGACAAAAGTTAAACTGCCGAGCGCGAGGGTCAGCTAATATTGTTTCTTGTCATTTAGTATGCCCAGATTCAACCGAAAGTAACTACGTAGAAGCACGGTTATCTTTG
>CAZZYE010001413.1:0-1989 GCA_964658145.1 uncultured Stigonema sp. | reverse complement strand
GAGTTTTTTCAGTTAAGTGCAGGTAAATGGTTTTCTCATCGTACTAGCCACGATCTGGCTTTTAAACAATCAAAAAACGGTAAATCAGAGATGATCGTTGAGATGCTAGCGTTAGATCATCCAGATGTGGTCAAACTATGCCAACAGTACGAAATTGACCCTAGCCGTGCGAATTGTGGTGCGAAAGTTACCTGGAACGGCACAACAGAATCAGATAACAAAAAACACAGTGGTTCTACAGTCTTGGTAACTGTGCCAGATGAAGGTAATACAGATGAAGGCAAGTTACTCCAAGAAATAGTTTACGCTGAGAAGACCCCAGTTACTGGACGCTATAAGATAGGCAGTGATGATTCATTAACCCTAACGACAGAGTCCGAAACCATGTCGTCTGAAGAACGACTGTGGTTTGCCAGTCCCAATTTACGCATGCGGGTGAGTATCCTGAAACGTTTTGGCGGCTTTGCCCAGTCTTCCTTCACTTCTGAGATTCGCATAGGTGTGAGTCAACCCGCTGCCAAAGCTGACGTTGCAGCTAAGTCAGTATCGAGTTAGTGGGAAGCAACAGTATTAAGCGCGGATATAACGGATAACAGATAAATCATCCGTTACATCCGCGCTCAACATCCGTTGCCAACTTTACCCCTTGACAAGTTGCGGCTTTTCGGATATGCTTTTAATATAATGGGAATCTGTACGCTCATATATACCCGGATTCAAATATAGTAAAGTAGAAATTAGGGCTAAATCTGGAGAAAATAGATCGGAAACCTGCGAAAGCCCCTGCGTTATGCAAATTTGCCAAAATCCCAATTGCCCAAACCCCTTCAACCCAGACGGCAATAGATTTTGTATCTGTTGTGGACAAAGCAATTTGGGCTACCTTCTGGGAAACCGCTACCGCGTATTGAGATTATTAGGCTCAGGTGGGTTTGGTAGAACTTATGCAGCAGAAGACGCGTATAGATTTGATCATCCTTGCGTCATCAAACAATTTTTCCCACAAACGCTCTTAACAGGAGCACGCAGCAAAGCTGCGGAGTTGTTTAAAGAAGAGGCGAAGCGACTTTATGAATTGGGAGAAAATCATCCGCAAATTCCCAAGTTATTTGCTTACTTTGAACAAGGCTCAAGCTTGTATCTTGTGCAAGAATTTATTCCAGGCGAAACTTTATTAACAGCACTTCACCAACATGTCTTTAGCGAAGCACAAATTCAAGAACTTTTAGCTGATTTATTACCAGTTCTGCAATTCATTCATGAGCATAACGTCATCCATCGAGATATAAAGCCAGAAAATATTATCCGTCGATCCTTCCTTAATAAGGGAATTAGGGCTGCAGGAGGGCTTCCCGATAGAGGCGAGGAACGTGGGTTAGGGGGGGATCTGGTTTTAATTGACTTTGGCAGTGCAAAGCAAGTAACGCAAACCAGTTTAGGCAAACCAGGGACAGGAATTTATACTATTGGTTATGCTCCCACAGAACAAATATCAGGATTAGCCTCTCCCGCGAGTGATTTATATGCTTTAGGCGCAACTTGTACGCGGTTGTTAACTGGATGTTTGGCTCTACAAGATGCTTATGGTAATATTCATGACCGCCTTTATGATGCTTATAATGCTGAGTGGTTGTGGCGAGAACTTTTACAAGAAAAAGGTATTACCATCAGCGATAACTTAGGGCAAATTTTGGATAAGTTGCTCAAACACCCAGCGAGGGATAGGTATCAATCAGCAGCAGAAGTTCTCAAGGACTTAAAATCGACCAAGATTTTAGTGATTCCAGAACCTATTCAACCACGAGTCAAGCGGGTCATGCCCTCCCTCCAAACCTTTGAATTTGACGTGGTATTATGAGCCTAACCGCTTCTAGCCCTCCTTTTCTACAAGGGAATAGGGTAATTTTTCATAAGGACTCATATCATGTTCGGTAGCAATACTACTCGGTTAAGGGTTGTTTGTAGAGATTTCTGATGTGTAGAGACGCG
>CAZZYE010001412.1:1774-1990 GCA_964658145.1 uncultured Stigonema sp. | reverse complement strand
TTATCTATTACAAAATATTTATATTAAACAACAACAACAACGAGCTTTTTTTTACTCGTAGTGGAAAGATCGCTGATTACAAAATTTAACTTACACAACGAATAATGTAGTGTAAAGTAAGTAATAGAACTGAAGCAGTGTAGAAATTGACCATCATATGCATGAAGGGATAACGGTCGTTTCAGACTTGTACGAGGTAGAAAGTACCGCGTCCCT
>CAZZYE010001412.1:0-1764 GCA_964658145.1 uncultured Stigonema sp. | reverse complement strand
CTTCGGCGAACACCAGAGGTGGTTGGTGGTTGGTGATGAGGTGATGAGGTGATGATGGTTCTCAATTTATAAACAAATGAGGCGCTAAAAATACCTCATGCATATCTGAAGATTTATGTCAACATGTAAATCCTAAGTACATGAAATTGACGCTACAAAAAGGAATTGATCCTACTACCAACGAGATTGTTTGGTTGATGTTGGATGAAGATTACCAGATGGTTGAACCTATCCAACGATACCTGACTTATCTTAGTAGCAGTAAATCCCCCAACAGTGTAGAGGCATACGGCTATGATTTGAAGTCTTGGTGGACTTTTCTGGACAAAAAGCACCTTGACTGGCGAAATATAAACCTGAAAGATCTAGAAGACTTTGCCTACTGGCTCAGAGTTGGGGATAGATCCTCTGTTGTATCCATAACACCAGTAGAAGCAAAGAAATCAGAGCGCAGCATTAATCGGGCGATTACCGCTGTGACTAGCTTTTACGAATACCACATTGCCAACCAGACGGTTGATTTTAAGAAGTTTGACAGATTTTATCTGCCTTATGGGTCAGCCAAGAAAGGTTTACTTACAGGCATTGCAAAAAGCAAACCGATAAGGCAGAAATTAGTGAAACTCAAACAGCCGTATATGTTTCCAGGTTGTTTGAGTGATGAGCAAATAGAAATTTTAGTTAACAGTTGCCACCGACTCAGAGACAAACTGATGATTTTGATGCTTAACGGCACAGGACTGAGAATTGGGGAGTTACTGGGATTGCAACACGAAGATATAGGGGATGGTAATGATTACTTTATCCGAGTAAAGAAACGGAATAACCCCAACGGTGCTAGAGCCAAAGGACAAGAACGGACTATTCCTGTCATCCCCCACATCCTACAAATGTACAACGACTATCTCATCTACGAATACCCAAGCGTGGATTCACCGTATGTCTTCGTCAATATTTGGGAAGGAAATGTGGGTCAGCCGATGAAAGCAGGAGTAATCAACACCATGTTTAGTCGAATGAGCAAAAAGACGGGGATTAAAGTTTATCCTCACCTTTTTCGGCATAGCTACAGCAGCCGTCTTTTGAAAGCAGGATATTCCCCAGAGCGAGTCAAGTACTTACTCGGACATATGAGTATCCAAACCACCTTAGACATTTACTCTCACGTGCTCGAAGAAAACAATTTAAGAACAGTTATCGAACAAGAGGAGGAAGAATGAGTAGTTTATCGGATGGGAATTTAGAATCTGAACAATGGTTAATTGCTGGCAATGCTGAAGCCAGACAATTATTCAATAACCCCCTGTTAAAAAAAGATATTTGGAGAACATAAGAGAAAATTTTGCAGATAAGTATGAAAATTTATTTGCAAGTAATGACGGATGCAATTCCTACAAGCCTGCTGCAAGAATCATGAAACTTAGTACATTTAATCGTTGGTTAAACAGACTTGCTAAAAGATATAAAATTCAAACTAAAAAAGGAGAGATATGGCATTTTCAATCACATCAATTCAGAAGAACATTTGCCACGGTGATGGCTAATGCAGGAGTTAGAGATTTAATTATTCAAAAATATCTCAGACATCGTTCACCGGATATGCAGAACCATTACAAGCATTTACTTAAACAAGTGTTGGGTTCCGAGTATCAAGAGTTGATGAAGGAAACAAAATATGTCGATAGTACGGGTAAATTAGTGGCTACTCATAAGCCTAAAAACCCAATTACAGAAATACTACGACGTAAAATGTATCAAATTACT
>CAZZYE010001411.1:0-2002 GCA_964658145.1 uncultured Stigonema sp. | reverse complement strand
GAACCGTAGGGGCGCGGAAACCGCGCCCCTACAATGTGGTCAATTCAATTGAAAACTACTGTATGGAGAAACACGACGCCCTTTAGCCAACGACAAAATTCACCAACTTTCCAGGGACCACAATCACCTTTTTAATCTCCTTACCCTCTAAATACCGCTTGGTAACTTCTGACTCACAGGCATACTTTTCCAACTCTGCTTTATCAGCTTGCGCTGGAACTTGAAGATCCCCACGTTTTTTACCATTAACTTGAATCACCAACGTGATTTCATCAGCTACCAAGGCAGATGGGTCAAACTTAGGCCAAGTTTGAGTGTGGACTGAATCAGTGTTACCCAACAAATGCCACAATTCATCAGCGATATGAGGTGCGAAGGGTGCAAGCAAGACAATCAAAGTTTGAATGCCTTCTATATAAGTTGGTGAATCTTTGCAACTAGCATCAGCAAGGGCGTTGCTTAACTTCATCATTTCAGAAATAGCAGTGTTAAATTGATATTCACCCTCTACATCTTCTGTCACTTCTTTGATCGCAGTGTGAATCGCCCGTCGCAATTCTTTCTCAGGTTTGGTTAAATCCCTAGTAGAGACGCGATTGATCGCGTCTCTACAATCAGTCACCAATCGCCAAACCCGATTTAAAAAGCGGAATTGTCCTTCCACATCAGCTTCATCCCATTCCAAGTCTTTTTCTGGCGGCGCTTTAAACAGGATGAACATCCGGGCAGTGTCTACACCGTACTTGCTAATTACGTCTTCAGGCGCTACACCATTGCCTTTAGACTTGGACATGGTGGCGTACAGGCGTTGTAGTGGTTCACCTGTCTCTGGATCGCGGGGATCGCCTAGATCTTTGACAAGATAAGAAGGAATCCATTTGTCTTTACCAGATTTGTTGGGATTCATATAAGTTATTCCCTGCACCATGCCTTGAGTTAACAGGCGTTGGAAAGGTTCGTCAAAGTTCAACAAACCTCTATCCCGCAGTACCTTTGTAACGAACCGCGAATACAACAAATGCAAAATTGCATGTTCAATTCCACCAACGTACTGATCCACCGACATCCAGTCATTTGTCTTGGCAGGATTGAAAATTTGCTGTCCATTCTTAGCATCGGTAAATCGTAAGAAATACCACGAAGAATCAATAAAGGTATCCATCGTGTCAGTTTCCCGCTTTGCCTGTGTACCACAGGTTGGGCAAGCTACATTCACCCAGCTTTCTAGCTTAGCCAACGGAGAACCGCCGCGTCCTGTAAATTCCACATCTTCAGGCAACACCACTGGCAAGTCTTTTTCTGGGACTGGTACATTGCCACAGTTAGGACAGTGAATCACGGGTATAGGTGCCCCCCAGTACCTTTGCCGCGAAATCAACCAATCCCGCAAACGATATTGCACCCGCGCTTTGCCAAAACCTTGTTTTTCGGCATATTCCACAATCGCTTGCTTACCCTCAGAAGAAGGCATCCCATCAAAGGAACCAGAATTAACTATCATTCCCGGTTCTGTATATGCCTGTTGTAGAGACGTTGCATGCAACGTCTCTACATTCCCTGGTGGTACAACTACCACCTTAATGGGCAAATTCTGTTCTTTGGCAAACTTGAAATCCCGTGCGTCATGTGCTGGCACACCCATTACTGCACCCGTACCGTACTCATACAGTACATAGTCAGCAATCAAAATGGGAATTTCTTCCCCAGTAAACGGATTAATTGCTTTGCCACCAGTCGGGATACCTCGCTTGGGTTTATCCTCAGCAGTACGTTCCAACTCACTTTGGTTGGATACCTCTTGAATAAACGCGAACACTGCTGCTTGATGTTCTGGTGTGGTAACCTGCTTAGTCAAGGGATGTTCTGGCGCTAATACCACGTAGCTAACGCCATAAACTGTATCTGGACGAGTGGTGTAGACACCAATTTTGGCAACGCTGAAAGTACGGGATGTAACGGATGAGTTATCTGTTAATCCCACAGATAACTCATCCGTTACATC
>CAZZYE010001410.1:0-2002 GCA_964658145.1 uncultured Stigonema sp. | reverse complement strand
TAAGTCCGTAGGCTGACATGCGCATGATGTCACGGGTGGTGAAACCAATGTTGCTAAGAGCTTCCCCGTACTGGATCATGAAGTCTTCCACTAAAGCTTCTTTTTCCATTAACAAAGTGCGAGCATCTTCATCAACTTTGTTGAGCATTTTCCAAACCACAGGGAGGTTTTGGCGGTTTGCTTGTTCTAATTCGGCTTTGGATTCTGCAAAGTGTTCTTGCAACCAAACTTCGCCAAAGTTAAGATGGCTGTATTCATCTTTTACCACGCCTTCAGTAATTTTGCGGGCAAAATCATCAGCGACTGGGATGTAAATGTTGTATGCCGCTATGGCAAAACATTCAATAATTAAAGACTGAATCAGCAAGCACGTCACAACTTTCGCCTCACTCGCCGCTATCTGAAAATTGTCGTGCAACTGAGCAAAAAATTCCTTGGCAAATTGGAGGTCCGGTGTAACTTGAAGATTGCGCCCACAAGCTTCAAATCCTTTTTTGTGACGACTTTCCATTTTGGATAGACGAATCAGTTCATCCTGATGTTCCGGGAGCAGTTCAGCAAGTTTGATGTAATTTTCGTAGGCTTCTTGTTCCCCTTCAATCACAATTGCATTAATGCGGCTAAAGGCGTCTTTGTATTTTTCACTTTGATAATCGATTTCAGATTTCGTTGGTAGCTGCTGCATGGTATGTTAACTCCTGTAATGTGAATCGTTTGATACAAAATTAAGTTAACCCGATGAATTTAGGGCAACGGTAACTATGGTTTAATTTAACTTAACAAGTCACTATGTTAGTAGATTAACTGTTGCTGGGGCGATGTAAAGAGAGGAAATTGATGTCAAAACCAAGCTTGAATCTCAAATACCTCAATTTTTTGAGTACAGGAGTGCTACTGCTATTGGCGGTTATCGTCCTGCTACCCCTGCTTGTAGTCTTTCTCACATCCTTTGCACCTCCTGGGGCTACTCCTGAAGTTGTGTCCAAAAATGGCTGGTCTTTAGCTAACTACCGCGATGCTTGGCAACGAGGTAAGTTTTTACTGGCATTTGCTAATTCTACCTTGGTTGCACTTGCTGTCACAGCATTTCAGATTGTAACTTCCGCATTGGCAGGTTACGCTCTAGCACGGCTAGAATTTCGGGGACGACAAGTACTGCTGCTGATTGTCATAGCGACGTTGGTGATTCCCTTTCAGCTATTGGTGATTCCCATCTTTTTGGTGTTAAAGTGGGGACACGCAATCAACACCTACTGGGCGCTGATTTTACCCACCGCTGTTAACGGTTTCGGAATTTTCTTGCTACGGCAGTATTTCCAAACCATTCCGGTGGAATTAGAGGAAGCAGCAGCATTAGATGGAGCAAACAGACTGCAAATTTTGTGGCGAGTCATGTTACCTTTAGCCCGTCCGGCTTTAGTGACGCTGTTTTTATTCACCTTTATCGGTGAATGGAACGATTTGTTTAAGCCTTTGGTGTTTACAACGCGACCGGAATTAAGAACGGTGCAGTTAGCGTTGGCAGAGTTTCAGGAACAGTTTACGAATAATTGGCCTTTAATGATGGCAGCAGTGACGATCGCCACAGTACCAGTCATGTTACTATTTCTCATCGGTCAGCGTCAGTTTATTCGCGGTATTGCCACCACAGGAATTAAAAATTGACGTAGGGGCGCGGTCTGGGCGCCCTTAAGGGAGTGGGTCTTTTTTGGTCAATCCGCAGGATCTGCAATTTCCATAGTAGAGATTAGCGCAGGTCGGGGCTTGAAGCATTTCCTACCCTGTCGTCGGCTAAGCCCCACAACACCAGCATGACTAAGTTCGCCCCAGCTACCAAACTGGTGTAAAATGTCAAGGTTGTTAACTCACAACAGGTTTTAGCTTTTACTGAACAGTCCTGGGGTATACTTAATCACATGCTTGTGGAGAAGGGCAGGCGATCGCACATCGTTAATTATTGCTACTTCACCAAAAAAAGGGAACAGGGAACTCTTAACAGGGA
>CAZZYE010001409.1:0-2004 GCA_964658145.1 uncultured Stigonema sp. | reverse complement strand
ACTCAAGGGCGTTAAGAAGACGCTTGCCGAGGCGTTGAAGAGTACACAGATTGCCTTTGTTTGCTTTAAGGGATCTGGGAAAGATAAGAAGGATAAGGAGAGGGAGGGGAGTGAGAGTGCTGGTGTTCAAGGACCTGGAACGCCTACACCTACGCCCACACCAACTCCTACGCCTAGCCCTACACCGATTCTCTCGTCTCAGCTTAAGGCAGAAGCGATTATCCAGTCAGATTGGCAAACTGGTTTTTGTGTGAATCTGCGAGTTACCAATCAGAGCAACACTAGTACTCACAACTGGCAGCTGACGTTTGAAAACAATCAATCAACCATTACTCAATCTTGGAATGGGGACTTTACTCTCCAGAACACTCAGTATTTAGTGACGCCAGCAGGGTGGGCACAGGTTCTCCAGCCAAATCAAACAGTAGAGTTAGGATACTGTGCTAACAAACAAGGGCCTAACTACAAACCATCGCAAGTCTCGGTAACTGCTTTTTAAAGGAAGTTGTTAGCCAGATAGACTGCACTCGGTCACAAGCTTATATTTTCTGCCCGAGTTGTTCATGGTCAAAATCTCATAGGGTGGGCAACTGCAAAGTCAAGGCAACTGGGTTTGCAGTACCCACCCCAATACTTCTTTGTTAACCTCTCTTCCTGCCCCTCTCTTACGAAGAGAGGAGAGTTAGATCAGTCTTATATCATGTCCGGTTAATCACTTACTAAAAACGCTTACTTGTCATGCTGAGCGGAACGCAGTGGAGCGAAGCATCAAGGGAGTTCTTCGCAACGCTGGCGAATGACAACTACTCAAGCGAACATGATATTATATCAGGCTATCCTTGTGTAAAATCAGCAGAAATAACGAGAACAACAATCTCAATGACTGAAGTGACGATTCGCGCTTTTGAAATGGCTGATTGGGAAGACGCTCTCAGCTAGGTAAGTCCACCCAACAAAACTATCAAGCTTTGGTTGCTACTCCTTGATACATATAGGAATGAGTTTTTGGAAGATTGGGAGCATAAAATTGCTCCAATTTAAGAATCTGAAAATAGTTATCAATCAGCTGTTTAATATTGCGATTGAGATGACAGCCATCAGCGATCATCTTTTGTAATGGTGTCAAGCGATTTTGCCAAACTTGGACTGGAGGCTCATCACTGAGTCCGTGCTCAATGAAAAAGAACTTTCCTCCTGGTCTAAGCACGCGATAGATTTCCTTAAGAGCCTGGTCTACATTGACAATGCTGCACAAAGTCCAAGTGCAAACAATGCTATCGAAGCTATTATCAACCATTGGTAGACTTTCGCTATTGAGGACTCGATGCTCAATACGAATAGGCAAGGTTTGGATGCGTTTTTGAGCAATAACATTCATCCCAGGATTGGTATCAATCACGGTGAGCTTTTGAAGGCGTTCTGGGTAATGAGGTAGATTCAATCCGGTGCCAAAGCCAATCTCTAAAACATCCCCAGAAACTTCTGATAACACCTGTTGACGATATTTTGTCAAGGTTGGGTTGGACATCGTCCAGTCTACCAGTCGGGGGAAAATGACCTGTGAATAAACACCCATACTTTAGTCCGTGTTAAATAAGATACATTCATTTTTCAAGATGTTTGATTAACTAGTAGCGCCTTGTCCTCTGAATGCCATAGGCAATTCCAGTCCCTATAGACAGAAAGAGCAACACCCAGAGCACACCTCCAGGAAGAAAAGACAGGATGCTTATACCTCGGAGTACGTAGATGACAATGGTGCTTGACAAAACAATGCCAAAAATGTAAGAAAGTGTTAAGGTCTCGGATTTAGGAGAGCGGCTCATATCAACGTTGGATTAAGGAGAGTTAGGTAAAAGTCTTGTTGGCAAAGAATTTCAGGATTTAGTCGGTTCGGTCTTGCTTATTGAAACCACACCATGCAAGCTAGAGAGCTACTTAGCACTCTAAACAGAGATTTATTCCTGTTTGCAACTAAAGTGTAGTATTTTCAGTCTGAACTAA
>CAZZYE010001408.1:0-2008 GCA_964658145.1 uncultured Stigonema sp. | reverse complement strand
ACGACTGTATTAATCACTTTGTGCCAATTTTTTTTTTTTTTGCAGCTTGAAGGTTGACTCCTTTGCAATAAACGTAATTAAAAGCGTTCATGTAAATGAGGAAGTTCACAAAATTTCTGTAGCTATAGAAAATCTTATCTCCCTAATATTCATGGCGATTGAGTAACTTACCGCAAATAGAATTACGTCAACAACCACATCTGGCTTGCGTGAGGCTATAAAGTCCCAATTACTCCGAAGATGACCGTAAGCATGGGAGTCAAGTATCTCTCCCATGAAGCTTTCGCAGGACTTGAACCTTGCTGCTAGGGAACCGAACAAGCCTTAAATTAGCTGGTTATGGAAGAAATGAAGAAGTTCGTGATTGCAACGAATGGAACTTGAAAGTCAGGCATGTTCTGAACGATCACTGCCAGAGCGATGAGTATCATGTTCAAATGAAATCCGACAGTTTGGAGTCTTCGGGTGCTGTTTGTATGATAACACCATGTTATTACGCCCACGATAACAATTCTAATACTGATAACATATTGATCATGAACGCCAGAAGGGTCTTGCTGTACAGCAGAACGTTCCCTATATTTCGACACCTAGCGGCAATTTTCTAGACCATGTCTACAAGTAATACGAGCCTCTCAGGCTCCGTTTAGGTAATCTTGAAACAAGCATCTATTTTGATATATAGACAGCAATTTTCGAAACCCACGGTCCAAGTGTTGGCGCGGCAGGTCTTGCGTGGAGTCCTTGTCCAAGAAAGTTCTAAATCAAATGCGTGCGAATATCGGTGACCAAAGCAAGGTTATGTGAGAAAGAGGTTAGCTTGAAGTAACTAGATATAAAATTGTGGCTAAGAATCGTTCCTGCTTTGCAATAGAAATAAATACGATGGGAGTTCTTGTTCTCGTTGAACTTGTGGGGAACAGAGCTAGAAGCTTTATTTGAGTTTAGGCTAGAAGATCATCGCCCCAAACCTTGTGTCGATCCATTCCGGCATCTGTTGCTGTAATTGACAGCTAAGTCGGTTTTCACTTGAAATGAACAAAACAACCGCCCAGTATAACTAGAGAAATCTAAGATTTTCTGAGCCTAACTATTAGAAATATTCGGGAGACTTATAATTCATATAGGCAAAGGTTTGCTACACGCAAAGCTGTTGAAGTGAAAGAGGTTAATACCAAGGAGCTTACACCCCTGATGCTAGCTACGTACATTGACATAGGCCCTGCAAGTAGGTAGCCGAAGCAGCCATTGAGACACTGAGCGCCAGGACTGCCAAGATCCCCAAGCTGGGTTCGTTTCACAACCCCCTGCATGCTGACTTCGTATCTGCGGCCCCCAACGTAAAACGAGTTCACTGCGCCCTGCATTCTGTAGCCGCAGCATCAACCAACCATTCTAAAGGCTGTGCATCCCAAACCCCGAGAATTTCGTGCCTATTCGATACCTAAAATGTGCTCAATGCCTTGACCAGCTGACAGTTTTACGGCGAAGCCAGTGGGACGGTGCGAAACCTAACCGTTGTGCTTACGCTCCTTGTTCAGTACTCTTATAGGTTCTATCGCACTGCCTCACGTAAGTTTTACTTGGCGGGAGATGACCACCAGAAGTTAAAATAATGGTCATTCGCTGTTGGTTTGAGAGGCTTTCGGATCTTATTTCTTCCCCTTTGTTCCCCGGATCGTGATTATTGAGGCCATTCCTATTCACTCCTCCACTGTCACACCGCCTGCACCAAGCGACAAGCAAACAAAGACGGGAGTACGAATGCCAGCGCATTTAACCCCGCCTCAGCCTTCTTTTTATTTCATTTTGAATTTCACTTTGTAATCTTGCGCGAATCTCACGTTAAGCATCCGTCGCAATGGCTCCAGTTTACGAAGTGCCGTCGAAGATCGAGGCTGTCGAAATCAAGGGGATTGGCAGTGCAGCGAACATTTACCATCACACCGGGCTTTTAGAAGGCACAGCCCAAAATTTGGGACAGGCTTCAGATGTTGGTATGTGTCTT
>CAZZYE010001407.1:0-2024 GCA_964658145.1 uncultured Stigonema sp. | reverse complement strand
TGTAGAGACGCGAAATTTGAGCCAGCGCGAATGACGGCTTTCCCGACAGAGGCGACTGGTGAGTTCAGTGCTGCAGGCGGTGACTTTTAGGAAAGGTCGCAAGATATCAGCCGTTGCTTGAATGTTTGCGATCGCTTTCTCAAAAATCGAGGGGTTAGAGGTCACGCCCCACACCTCACCTTGCAATTTATCAGCTGCGCGAAAGACACGAAGGTAAAAAGTTGAGAATTAGGCAATGTGTTTCCATCAAGAGTGTGAACATAGCCTGTAATCCCATACTACTCTGGGTTACAGTCTATGTTTACAAACATCAATGCGAACTACAAACGCTCAACCATCCACTGAAGGTGAACATACAGTTCAAGAACATTGGGATCTGCTAACCAAATTATGAGGGCGAACGAGGGGACTTGAACCCCCGAGTGGTGGAATCACAATCCACTGCCTTAACCACTTGGCTACGCTCGCCATTGTATTTCTGATGATAACACAACTATTGTGAATTGATCAAGAGCTTTTTTTGCAGGAACGGACTTAGTTAATCTAGAGTCTAAGGACTACAGCAAATAACAGTCGAGGAAAATGAAATTATTATCCATTATGACATATGTAGGAGTAGTGGGACTAGCGGTCTTGGGGGTGGCAATGGCGAAGACAAATCCTAGTAAGGCTGAATATGAACAGTATGCTGTGCTACAACTGACAGGATACTTAAAAAACAATGTCTGTAAGAAAACCCCAAGTCTATTAGAAAAATTAATCAAGTTAAATTGCGAGAAGATGGTAGATTCGGCAAACCCGCAGATGCGGGAAATCATCGCAGGTAGTACTCATCGTCAAAATTTTATTATTTTTAGTATTTATCGTACAGATTTAAAACTGAATTCCTGGATACCTTCATATAAATTGGAGACTGTGGGAGCGTTTGACAACTTCTATACTTACAACACTGAAAAGCAATAGCAGCAGGAGTAGTTCACAAGCAGCCTTTCGCAGCTAGATTGCAACTTCCCTTTTGCTCAGAAGTCTCAGCACTCTTTGAGTTGGGCGCTGTCATTTATTACCTCATATACAATCATACTTGTCCTATCTAGAGAGGCAATTTTGCTTTGTCAGCAAGCTTTCACAAAAAATAACGACTTTTGATAGAGATACTCAAACAGGAAGTCTTTCTCAAGATGCTGGTTGAGATTAGCCTTATGTTGAACCATATGAGTGAGTCTAAGAAGTTGCCAGCTTTTAAGGGTAGAAGATTCACGAAACTTCCTCTTAAGAAGTTGGAACAAACCAGCAACAGCAAGGGAGTTACTGATGTTTTTTCACAAGAAAGATCCAATTAATGTCGTTAAGGTTAAGGAACCGAATCCGCGTTTTGGTCAATTGCTTTTAGAGCAGTTTGGTGGTGCAACAGGTGAACTAACAGCAGCTTTGCAGTACTGGACACAGTCCTTCCACTGCGAAAATCCTGGCATTAAGGATATGTTGCAAGATATTGCCATAGAAGAGTTTGGTCACTTAGAAATGGTCGGCAAGCTCATTGAAGGTCACACCAAAAATGTTGACCAAACTGAAGCTTACAAGAGCACTTTGTTTGCTGTACGGGGTGTGGGACCACACTTGCTAGATAGTCAAGGTAGTGCTTGGACTGCACACTATGTCAACGAAGGTGGCGATGTAGTACGTGATTTGCGGGCTGACATTGGTGCTGAAGCTGGCGCACGTCAGACCTATGAGGAGTTGATTAAGCTAGCTACTGATGAAGGTACTAAACAGACGCTCGTTTATCTTCTGACACGGGAAATTTCCCATACCCAGATGTTCATGAAGGCGCTGGATTCCTTGGGTAAATTAACTGACCCATTTTTTGGTAATATCCAACCTGATAGCACTGTTGATATCTACTACAACTTGTCTAGCGACGGTAAAGAAGATCACCGTGGTCCTTGGAACTCGGAACCAGCTTTCCGTTACGTTGCTGACCCTGCTCAACAAGTAAAGTCTAATTGAGTTTCTGATGAGTGGTT
>CAZZYE010001406.1:0-2024 GCA_964658145.1 uncultured Stigonema sp. | reverse complement strand
TAAAGTTAACTTTATCATAAATATCTATTAACGAAATTTCAAAAGCAATTGATTCTAGAAAAAATATTTGTTCTGAATCCTCATATTCACTAAATATCCAACGGTTATTATCGGTTTTACTATATTGTTCAACGTGCATTGTATACTGTTCAATCAACAGATATTCCCGAAAGTTGGGAATCGTTCGATAAGCTGCAAACTTTTCATCCCGGTCATAATTTTTGGTGGATTTTGAAAGAACTTCCGCAATCATCAATGGGTTAGTAATAGTGTCTCTTCGTCCCTCAATAAATTCTAACTCCCCAGCAACAACCATCACATCCGGGTAAGTATTAATTCGTTTTTTCGGAATCCAAAGTTTTTGGTCGGCAAAAAATACTTCATATGGTTGACGCTTAAGAGCAAAATTAAGTGCTGCATAGAAATTGCCAGCAATTATATTGTGATTGGGTGTTCCA
Source organism: uncultured Stigonema sp. (assembly GCA_964658145.1). Taxonomy (GTDB): domain Bacteria; phylum Cyanobacteriota; class Cyanobacteriia; order Cyanobacteriales; family Nostocaceae; genus Stigonema. The sequence continues at coordinate 1,566 of CAZZYE010001406.1, read as the reverse complement.
CCTGTTATCGGAATAATCTGACCATCAATGTATTCGTTACGTTCCTGAGATTTTACCTCAATTTCTAAGTATTCTTGAAGTGTGTAGCTGCGTTGTTCTGTTATAATCATTGAATTTATACTCCACGTTTAGACTAACTGCATGACAAAAGGAAGGAAGAGGCACACTCGTAATGAACTAAACTAACCGAAACAAAAAAGTTAAAGGGTTAAGCCGACTTTGGTTGTTGTTGTTTTTGTTTAGTAGTACTTTTTTTAACTAGCCAGGAGGTGGATGCAAGAGCCATTGCGGTTACGTCTGTCTCCCCGTATGCCTGAATTTCTGTTGCTACGGCTTGGGGGACGATAATTTCTGGACTGATTATTTGTAATAAGTGGAGAAAGCTACCCTTGCTCAAAAAAATCAGTGGGGATGTGTTGATCGCGGGACGCTCATCCACGGTTTAACTCTCGTTCCAAATCGTCGAAGTCTACAACAAACACATCTACTTGCTCGCGGGCAAGGGCAGCAAGAAAGTCTCTACGATTTAAACCCGCAATTTGAGCAGCTTTCTCTTGGGAGATTTCACCTTTTTGATACCAGTAAATAGCCGCCGCCAAACGCATATCGCGCACAAAATCCTCTGGGGGAAGGCGACGGGTTGATAAAACTTCTTCGGGTAAGTTAATGGTGACTTCAGCCATAATTTTTGCTATCATCACTCAATATAGCAATAAGATATCATTATTTCTATTAAGATGAAAGACTTCAAGTCCGACAAAAACAATTTGACCCTTTTTTCTGCCAATTTCCCTCAGCCCTTGCAGTATTGGATGTGATTCATATTGGCAATCGCTTCACTCGGAACGTTTTATTACTTACAGAAATAATTGCACCTGCCTCTAAATCTTGCTGACATTGACTCAAAACCTCAGTCAAACGTTCATTAATTGCCTCGTAGTTCTCATTCCCTAACCTAAACAGAATTACACTTGGCAATGTTTCCGCACTTACGGCTAATAGTTGAGCAAAATCTAAATCCACTGTTAACATAATCCGTTCTTCTATACGAGCTTTAACCAAAATCTCCTCATCTGGTAGCCTTTGCAATCCTTGCTCTCGCAGGTGTACAATATCATAGCCAGCATCACGCAGCCAAGCTACTGTGCGTAGCGAAATTCCTATATCTGCTAAAAACTTCATTTAACCTTTTCAAAATCTTTGAACGGATAAACCCGCTCTTGAGTCAACCATGCTGCGTAGAGCAGAGATTGGCGAATATCTTCTGGTTCTAAATCCGGGTATTCTTCCAAAATTTCCTCTACTGGTTTCCCATTTGCCACCAAATTCACCACTAACGAAACAGGAATTCGCATTCCGCGAATACAAGCTTGCCCAGCCATTATACGAGGATCGAATGTAATTCTGTCAAAACCTAACATAAATTAGCCCTTCAAAGATGATTTCTCAGATTTCTGTTGAGTAATTTTCCACACCCTAGTACACGACGGCGGAAATAAAGCTACCATTCAGAATTGCTGGAAAGCCTGCAACGCAAGCTTTTCTAATTTTTAATTTTTAATTTTT
>CAZZYE010001405.1:0-2031 GCA_964658145.1 uncultured Stigonema sp. | reverse complement strand
TCTTATGTTTTTATATCTCTCCAAGTTGCTACCGCTGTTTTTTTACCCTTTGGGACTAGTCTGCATAAGTTTGCTCTTCGCACTGGTTATGTTATGGAAAAGACCACGGATGGCGGCGATCGCGATCGCTAGTGCGCTGATTGTGTTGTTATTGAGTAGTAATAGCTGGGTTTCTCACTTAATGGTGCGATCGCTGGAATGGCAAAATCTCCCACCTGCGGAAATACCAAATGCAGAAGCAATTGTCGTTTTGGGTGGTGCAACCAAACCAGCTTTGCCGCCAAGACCAACTGTAGATTTAAATGAACACGGTAATCGCGTCATTTACGCAGCTCAACTCTACCGCCAAAAAAAAGCTCCTGTGATTATTCTTAGTGGTGGTCGCATCGATTGGGCAGGCAAGGGACCTTCAGAGTCGGCAGATATGGCAACAGTCCTTACTTCTATTGGTATACCAAAAGAGGCGATTATAGAAGAGCCTGACTCCCTCAACACTTATCAAAATGCGGTGTATGTCCGGAAAATACTGGAGTCTCGTGGCATTCGTCGCGTATTGTTGGTAACTTCGGCAATCCACATGCCGCGATCGCTACTCATTTTCAAGCATCAAGGCATTGACGTCATTCCTACACCTACTGACTTTACGATCACCGAGGCTGACATAAAAGAATTTGCCAGTACTCCCAAAGGCGCGATTCTCAATTTGTTACCTAATGTAGAAAACCTAGATCAATTTACTGGCGCTTTAAGAGAGTACATTGGTATTATTATTTATCGCTTACACGGTTGGCTATGAAGAGACGTTCAGGCGGAACGTCTGTACGGTAATTAGGAAGAGACGTACAGACGGAACGTCTGTACGTCCGTGAGGAGTTATGAGTTATCAGTTATTGATTAAGTCATAATAAATAAGGAACTTCTGTAGTATTCTTAACTCCTAACTCCTCACTCCTAACTTTATGTCTAGAAATTTACCCCATATTATTCACTCTCCTCAACCCGAAGTTGAGGAAACCTTTGCTGCTTACCAAACATCCCACCAGTTTTATCAGGAAGTTCAAGCACGCTCTGAGCTTAAGCGTCATTGTGACTGGTATTATACAACAGCAGAATGCCATCGTCAAGAGCTAGAAAGAATGCGCGGCGAACTGAATTTTTTCCGGTTGTTTCGCCGCAAATGAGGGATTTAAACGAGTTCTAATTCATTCTCACGCAAGTGGGCTTTAAATTTTTTACTAAACATGACTTGAATCGGCAAGTTAGCGCTGACAGGTCTACCTTGCCATAGAGTGACAATTTGTACCACTTCGCCTTCTGTGCCTTTGAGGTCAAAAGCCTTACCGCGATGCTCAGGATGATGGTAAACTACTACGGAATCTTTAACACGGACGCGATCGCCAATTTTCATATTAATATTTACACCTAGCTTCTGCTTTTCCTTAAGTATCTCCACAGCCATCCCTCATTAAACTTGCTTTTTTAAGCAATAGACTGCTTGCATTCATTTGCTGTTAGATTTTAGTCTGTATAGACTTATTGCAGTTTTCAGCCTCGCTCTGTGAGGAGCTAACGCTAATCACCTGCTGCTACTCAAACTTCTAGCTGCTTGACTCCTCTCTAAAAGCTAGACAAACAAAGCCTGCCCATGCAGGCTTTAGTATTTATGAATTAGTCCTCGCCTTACCCTCTGTTTTTACCTCGTAAACGGGTAAAATCAAGGCAATGAGACGACATTAGAGTCGCCTAGTACTTCAGCAAGAGGTCTAATCCTTTTATCTTCACCTTATAAGGTCACTCAGTCAATTCTTTCATTATTTGGGCCACGACTCGCGCATCCGCATCCATGTGCTGAGCTTTTCTTACCCACAAACCCGGTTTCTTTGAGAAATCGGCTTTTTCAAGGATACCTTTGCATATTTTTGTGATATAATTAAGTATTTAGGTTAAACCAGAATATAACCGTAGGGGCGCGGTTTCCGCGCCCTTACAATGTGGCGCGGGTTCAATTGAAAACTGCTGTAAGAAGAATAG
>CAZZYE010001404.1:0-2036 GCA_964658145.1 uncultured Stigonema sp. | reverse complement strand
AAGGGGAGCCAGCGCTCTTCGGAGGGTTTCCCTCCGCAGGCGACTGGCGTGGGTTGGGGGGATCTGATTTATGGGAACTTCACATAGAACTGGTATAAGACCCTATTCGTAACTCTTGGTGCAGCCAAAAGAAATGCGTCCGCAACTATTGGGGCGATCGCCTCTGCAATCACAACATGTACTGGCTTCAATTGTTAAAGTAGAAAAAAAGAGGTTATTATGTCTGAGCAAAGTATAGTAAGCAATCAGTCTCAGAGTAATGGAGAGAAATATTTTCCAGAAGTATCAACAACTGAGCTGCTGCAAGAGATTAAACAAATACCCAGAGAATACTGGTCTAATTTACTTCAGATCATGCGCCTGTTTCGTGAAAGCGTAACCCTGAAACCTGAATTATCACAGGCTTTCGATCAAAAAACTGCACCTCAAATGCACTCGTCCGACCGACTCACCCAGCAGCATCAAGCCCTCAGTCAGCTGACTAAGCAATGGATAGAGGAGGGGGATGAACTTGAACAGACAGAAACTTGGGAATATCTCCGTCAAGCACTTGATGAAGACCGTCTTTCTCATCGACCTCTCTTCCCATGAGTAGGATAGTCATGATTGACAGTGGTCCAGTAGGTATGGTGACAAATCCCAAAACTACTTCTGCTGAGTGTCAAGATTGCAAATTGTGGCTAGATGCCTTGCCTTTGAAAGGCTTCGAGGTAATTTTGCCGGAAATTGCTGATTATGAGGTGCGGCGTGAGTTGCTTCGGGCTGGTAAATTGGCTGGCATCAAACGTCTTGACCAATTGAAAACTGCAATTACCTACCTTCCAATTACTACAGAAGCGATGCTTTTGGCGGCTCAGTTGTGGGCAGAAGCAAGACGCGCAGGAAAACCAACAGCAGACTTCAAGGCACTTGATGGGGATGTGATTCTGGCGGCTCAGGCTAAATTAGAGGAGAATAAAGGGAGCGAGGTGATAATTGCTACTACAAATGTAGGGCATTTATCTCAATTTGTTGATGCGCGTGAATGGCGATTAATTTAATGATGAAATCGCTATTTGTAAGGATGAAAGTTGCGTAATTCTGCTGAAAAAATGCCATCAAACTGAAAATTTTATCGAGTGGTGAAGCAAGGTTTGATATTTATGCTGGGAAAGTGAGAATGGGTGGAGAAACTAGTGGATGCGGAGTGTGGTGCGATCGCCTGAATTTTGACGAGCCGACACTTGTGTTTCCTTAGATTTAAAGGTTCAGGCTAATGGCGTTGCTTTCTTGAGGTATGAATCCGGATGTAGAGACGTAGCAGTGCTACGTCAAGACAAGGATGTTGGTCCGCACGTAAAATCATTTTCATACATGGAATCAGCAACACCGGGCTAACTATATTATTAGATACAGAATTGAGACTAACCACAGTGGGCGATCGCCCATCTGCTGTTTAGTATAAAAAGTGACTTTACCAGTACCCTCACCTCGACTGTTAAGTTAAGATGGTCACAAATTAGATCACAGTAAAATGGCTGAGAGTGGCAGAATAAGAGTCGCTAAAGATAAGGCTGAATTGGTAAAAGCTTTAACATCAGCAGATGGTGCAACAGGTCCTTTCCAAACTTATGCTGATGTCATCGTATTTGCTGCTTCTTTGGGTGCAAAGCATAAAAAGCGTGTCCCTTTGGGAGAGATAGCTAAAAGAGAACCATCTCCAATCGGGTTAGATATTTTTGTATCTAGAGGATATGATTTAGTAATAAAATTACTGGCAATTACTGCAACTAAAGATATTAAAATACTATCCTCTAGTGAGGATAAATATGAAGATGAACGTCACCTGATTTTTGAAGAGTACGCAAATGGTGGACTAGAAATACTGCAAAATGAGTTTCGTGGAGCAGTAGATTATTCAGAACGAATTTTATTGCTTTTAAGTTTGGAAAGAACTAATGAGGAAGAACCAGAAGATGAATTTGACCTAAGTAAATTCGTTGATTTTTAGTGAGTAGCAGCTGTGGCAATGATATGGGTTTATGTTTGCTAGTCCA
>CAZZYE010001403.1:0-2037 GCA_964658145.1 uncultured Stigonema sp. | reverse complement strand
AAGATTAAAGAAATCATCAACTAACAACCCCAACATAAAACCTGTTCTATGGAGTTACCCATGTCCCTCGAATCCGATTTAGTCAAACCTGCCGTCCTCCTGACCATCATTGGTGAAACAGTGCTGAAAGACGCTATTATCAAACTGTTGAAAAGCTACAATGTAATCGACTACACCATTACTCAAGTGCAGGGTGAGGGTAGCCACGGGAGACGCACGGGAGACATAGTGGGCTACAACACCAATATCGAAATTAAAATAATTTTGTCACTAGAAGTATCTAATGATATTCTTCGATCTATCAAAGACTATCAGGGTACGCAGGCAGTGATGGCCTTTCGCTCTCACGTAGAAACATTGTAGTGATTAATATTTTAACTGGAGCTTAAGTAAGTCGGCGGGAAAATTTCGAACTATGTAACGAAAAATTAATAACTCGGTTTAGAGTTAAATTTAATACGCTGTGTACTGTAGTTACCTCTTTCTCCTCTAGCTTGAACACCATCAATTACTGAATAGGCTAGGTCTAACTCGTCGTCAAACATTTTTCCTGCTAGTTCACTTTTTTTGAGATGCTGCCACTCCAGTTCAATTGGATTCATCTCAGAACAATATTTAGGCAGGAAAAAGATGTATAAACCTTGACTTTCCCACTTTGACCATAGCTGTTGAACTTCGTGGCATCGGTGTATTGGACCGTTATCCTGCACAATTACTCTAATACGTCCAATCCTTTCTGCATCAGCCGCTTCAAGCTCCATCATTTGGATATAAGACTTGCGATTAACACCGCCAATCACTAAACCGTAAACAAAGCTGATTAAAGGTTGAAGAAGCCCAATAATACTTAGTCTACGACCACGACGCTTTGTTTGTTCTAAGTGTTATTGCTCACCTCGTTGGTAATATGTATAACTTGGCTCGCTCCACATACAAAAACCTGATTCATCCAAATACTTCAAGTCTATTTCTCCAGTAGCAGCAGATAATTCCAGCATATCTAGGTCTGCTTGCTTAACTTCTCTGGTTTTTGGATCTTGTTTCCCTTTGTGGCTCTTTTTTGCCCGTTTCCAAATGATCCCCTTTTTTTGAGTACCCGTCTTAGTCTGTCGGGACTCAATTTAATTTGGCGATCGCAAAGAAGTTTTTGGGCTAATTGAAGACTGTTGTATGTACGAGGTTCTTTTTTCAGGCATTCTTCCAAGAAAACGATGTCCTGTTCGGTATACTTGGTTTTTCCCCCTCGACCTGCCAATTCCCAAAGACTGTCTAAACCCAGTTTTCGCCATTTATGTAAGACTTCTCTTACAGTTTGAGCCGTCCAGTTAAAGTGAGCAGCTATTTTTTCTACGTACCAACCATGTGCATTTAATCTGATTACCTCTGCTCGGTCTTTAACTTTCTGTGGTACATCCGCACTTCTTAGGTTTAGGAGGGTTTTATCTTGCTCACGAGTCAAAAATACCCTTAAACGAGCCCCCATATTGTCTTGTTACCTCGGTACATGTATTCTCCGTATTTATTTATCTTTACATAGTTGGGTTTTTTCACGCCGACTTACTTATCTGCTCCAGAATTTAAAATAGTGGTTGTGAATCTCTCCCTAGCATTTACTGTCTGGGTAGTGAAGGCTCAGTGAAAAAATCTTATGAAGAAGAAACATCCTTAACTTTGATAGAAATAAACGTTTTTGTGTAAAAACAAGCATTACCTGAGGTAGAATCTGGCATAAACTTTGCTACTTTTGCGCTCACGTAGCTCAATATAGCTTAGTTATCACTAATGTATTAAGTAATTTCACTTTGCTCTCTGATTACAGTAGAGACTAGCAATAATTACTGATACACGCATTTCTGTAAGATGAGCATGATAACTTGTTTAAGCTAAGTAAGTACTAGGAGCTTTCATGACAGACCAACCTTCCGCCGCCACTCCAATGAACGCCGCTGCTATACCAATGAATAGAGTGTCGGCATCTACTCCGATCAATGCTAGCCCAGCAGCTGGACCAAACATTGGCAACACGGGGAAGAAAAT
>CAZZYE010001402.1:0-2042 GCA_964658145.1 uncultured Stigonema sp. | reverse complement strand
AAATTCTAGACTTTGGTATAGCCAAAATCCGCGAAGACGCTGCGGAACATACTAAATTAACAAATATGTTTCTGGGCACTTTTCACTATGCTGCACCTGAGCAGTTGGAAGTCGCAATAGACATTGATGGGCGTGCAGATATTTACAGCTTGGGCATTATCCTCTACGAAATGCTTTGCGGCACCGACCCGTTTGGTCTAGGTCTGAATACACGCAAAATTAGCGAAATTTCATGGGCTATGGCTCATACTTCCAAGCCACCACAGCCATTGCGATCGCAACCCGGCTTATCCCATCTGCAACCAGAACTAGAAGCGGTGGTGTTACGGTGTTTACAAAAAGCACCCAATGAGCGCTTTGCTTCGGTAGACGAGTTGAAGCGGGCTTTGCAAGCTGCTGTTGCTGTGAAACCTAGGGCTACCCATCAACAGCCAACGACTTCTTTCCCTGGTTCGGAAGACCAAACAATTGTGCGACCACTGACGCCCCAACAGCCAGCAATTCCCACTCCCAGGATTACCCAAAACCCACCTCCTTCTCAACAAGGATCTCATGACTCAACTATTTATCGACCACTAAAACGACAACAACCAGCAATTCCCCACAACCCACCTCTTTCTCAACCCGGATCTCACGACTCAACTATTCAGCGACCACTAGCACCTCCCGATCTAGGAGTTCCCGATGCAATTCTGGCGTTAGAACAAGACTCCCTGCTGGAGATTGTTGCAGAAATTATCGGACCTATAGCCCCTACTTTGATCCAAGAAGTTTCGAGATATGCACCAGGAATCAAAGAATTAATAGAGAATTTGATGCTCTACCTTTCTGAGCAACAACGAATTGAGTTTAAGAAGAAGGCAATATCGCTGCACGAAAAACTTGCTGCTCCTTCTCAAAATAGGTCACCAAATTCACCTACATTGAAAAATCAAGCAATCGATGCCAGCTTTTTACATCAATGCGAAGAATGTTTAGCTAATCTAATTGGTCCAATAGCTCATTCTCTGATTGAGGACGTTCTGACATCTCATCCACAAATTTCTCCAGTGGAATTTGTAAATGTTTTGGCAGGAGAAATTCCCGACACTAAAATTGCTAAAGAGTTCTCAACACGCCTACATACAGCATTTTTCAGGTAATTGAACCACAAGTAGCCGTAAAATGGACATGGAGTGATTGTTTGATGAAAATGGCTGTAATATAATTCATATTCTTATTAGTTAAATCTGATGCTCGTCGGTCAAATTCTCCGCAATCGCTACAAAATTGTCAGACTCCTAGGAAGTGGTAGCTTTGGAGTCACTTATTTAGCTGAAGATTTAGATTTACCCGATCATCCTTTGTGTGTTGTAAAAAACCTCAAGCAAAACCAAAACCCAGAAGAGTTACAACTCGTCAGAGGGTTATTTGACAGGGAAGCAAAGGTTTTATATCGCTTAGGTAATGAGAGTAGTCAAATTCCCCGACTTTTTGCTCACTTTGAAGAAAACGGCGAATTTTATCTAGTGCAGGAATATGTAGATGGGCACGATTTGAGTCAGGAAATTTTTCCTGGTAAGAAGTGGGGTGAAGCTGAAGTGACGCAGCTGTTACAGGAAATTTTAGAAATTCTGGCATTTATCCATAATAAAAATATCATTCACCGAGATATTAAAGCTCAAAACTTAATGCGTCGCAACACAGACGGCAAGTTAGTATTGATAGACTTTGGCGCTGTCAAGCAAATTAGCAGTTTGGGGGTCAATTCTCAAGGGCAAACACAAGCCTCTGTTATTGTTGGGACTTTTGGCTATATGCCCAGCGAACAATTGAATGGATATCCCAAGTTAAGCAGCGATGTATATGCAGTGGGTATGCTGGGAATTTATGCTTTAACTGGGATCAGACCTCAGGATCTGCCAAAAGACTCCGAAAGTTTTGAAGTCATTTGGCGAAATTGGGCTTCGGTTAGCTCTAGACTGGCAGATGTGTTAGATAAAATGGTGCGCTATAGGTTCCATGAACGTTATCAAACAGCATCTGAGACGTTGCAAGCGCTA
>CAZZYE010001401.1:0-2051 GCA_964658145.1 uncultured Stigonema sp. | reverse complement strand
CATGGATTAACAGCCAAGTACCATCTTTGCGCCAGTTACGGAAATATGTATACACTGTCTGCCAGGGCGGAAAGTCTCCCGGTAGCGATCGCCATCTGACGGATTCTACCAAAATGTAGAAAATCGCATTGAGGACTGACCACATATCGACTTCACCTGTGCGGCCACCCGGTTTTGCTTCTGGAATTAGGTCACTAATCAATTTATATTGTTCCAAGCTTAGATTGCTAGGGTAAGCTTTACTCATACCACTCACAGGAGTGCTGTTTACTATCTATACGAGCGCGTATACTCAGAGAGCTTTTTTACATCATACCCGACTTTGAAAACATCCTCTTAGACCTGGAGAACTGAAACAGTTTCAAGTTCGCTTAACGCTGCTAACACAAAAAGGATTGTCTTTACTCTTGGAACGGTCAGACATCCTCGATAAGATTGAAGGAGAGAAAAACCTCTACGAGCTACGCCTAGATAATACTCCTAACAATCCCCGTATATTCTTATGTGCTTTGGTAGGTAAACGTTTGGTACTGCTACACGCTTTCAAAAAGAAGGGGCGCAAAACCCCAAAACTAGAGATTAAAATCGCAGCAAAGCGACGGGATTTGGTACAAGCAAATGAGGAGGATAGAAACGAAAATGAACAATAACCCCCACTTAGGAAGTGATGTTTTGGCTTTCCTAGACGGAATCATACCTGACACAATCGAGACTCGTCGTGTTGAGCAGCAAGAACTTTTTCGATTGGCTTTAACTCAAGCGATGCGGGAGGTTCGCAAACAAGCTGGACTCACCCAAGAACAGCTGGCTGAACGTCTCGGTGTAGGACAGAGTTGGGTTTCCAAACTAGAAAATGTTAATCACGATCGCACTTTTGAGTCAGTAATTGCCTACTTAGATGCACGCTTGAGCAAAGCTGAAATTAGAGCTTGTTTTAGGAGGAGAGGTTATTTCTGTTGACTTGAAGGACTCAGTGGCTGCCGATACTGTTAAAACATCGTAGCCTTCAAAAACAAATCAGCCCAAAAACTCTCGATATTCTTTACAAATACTCAAAAAACTGCTCTGGCACTAACTTTAATTCTCCAGATTTAAAGCGGCTAATATCAACCCACAGTGCTGTTTTTTGTCGCTCACCTTCGGTAAATACTAACTTTTCTAGTTGGTACAACTTTGGATCAACAAAATCGCATTTATAAAGTTGGATAATTTCGTGTCCAGGCTGACCGTTGTAAGTAAATATATTTTCTAAACAGCCTAAGTAGCGAATATTTGTTAATTCTGCTTGGATTTCTTCTTGAAATTCGCGTTTGAGGGCTGCTAAACTTGTTTCACCAAAATCTACACCGCCGCCCATGGCGCGGTAGAAAGTTTGGTGCTTAACTGGATCGTAGCCTTCAGAAATGAAGATGCGATCGCCTTGGAGAATCACTCCCAAGGCTAGGACTCGAATTTCCCCTTGTCTATGCATTGTTGTTGCTAGTTCTCGTAATTATCGTAAATCAAGGAAGGACGACTTTCGCTATCCTCAACAGGCCAATCTTCATTTTCGCCACCCATGTACAATTGCTCAATTGTGACATATTCCTGACTGAGCTGCTTGAGGGCGTTGATCAGAATATCTAGGGCGATCGCATCAGAAGTTCCCAAGTCAAACCAGCAACGCGCCCACGTCCCTTCATACTCCAACTCACCCATGTTGTGCATCAGCGCCAACAAGCTTTTGTCATACCCATGGGAGTCATAATTCATGTAACTGAGATCCACTCCCGTTTCCTGGATCTGGAGGTTTTCGGCATTAAATGCACCCAACTTGCCTAGATAAAACCAGGAATTGAAAACCTCTTGTACATACTGCTTTTCACGCTCAGAAGGAATTGTACTGAACTGCAGCCAAATCCACACATCAAAAGGGTTAAACTCGCGGAACTGTACCTGCATTTCCATTAAGTGTTTCATATTCGTATTCGTTACTTTTACTCAAAACCAATTGTAGATGAGTTGGGGGAGTTGGGGGAATCACCAGTCAGTAACTAGAAAGCCAACTTGTC
>CAZZYE010001400.1:0-2053 GCA_964658145.1 uncultured Stigonema sp. | reverse complement strand
CTCATCTCCCCCTACTCCCCCAACCTCTTGGATGATTAGGAACATTTCTGGTGGTAAATCCTCCAGCCTTTGACAGTGGGCCAGTTGTTGAACAACCGCTGCTGGCAGATAGTCTGTCTGCCAAGTATAAACTAGCGTTTCACCAACAAACCACCCCCAATGCAGGCGGGAATTCCCAATCTCTAAAGCTAGCCACATCTGTTTCCACTTCCATGTGGACGGGGGGACCCCGCCCCGACGAATTTTTTTAAGAAAAATTTACAATAAACTCATGTCAAAATAAAACTAGAGAAAAAATACTCATTTGCTAAGGAGGGGAGTTATGGTAGCGCTCACCGAAAAGACCAAAAAAAGGCTAACGATGGAGACTGCTGAGATTGCTGAAAAGACAACAGCAATGCGATCGCTGGACTGGGATCGCGATCGCTTCGATATCGAGTTCGGTCTGCAAAACGGTACCACCTACAACTCATTTATCATACGCGGTGAGCAGACTGCATTAGTCGATACCTCCCATGAAAAGTTTCGCCAGTTGTTCTTAGATAACCTTAAGGATCAGATCAACCCGGCAGAAATTGATTATCTCATTATCAGCCACACTGAACCAGACCACAGTGGTTTAGTTAAAGACATTTTGCAACTCGCCCCAGAAATCACCGTCGTTGGTTCTAAGGTAGCAATCCAATTTCTGGAGAATATGGTGCACCGTCCATTTAAGCGCCAGATTGTGAAAAATGGCGATCGCTTAGATTTGGGCAACGGACACGAACTAGAATTCGTGATTGCACCAAATTTACACTGGCCTGACACCATATTCACCTTCGACCACAAAACCAAAGTTCTTTTTACCTGCGACGCTTTTGGGTTGCACTATTGCTCCGACAACACCTTTGACGAAGACCTACTCGCTATTGAAGCAGATTTTCAATATTACTATGAATGCCTGATGGCTCCCAATGCGCGGTCAGTACTGTCTGCCCTCAAGCGGATGGCTGAACTTGAAAAAATCGACATGATTGCCACAGGTCACGGACCACTATTACACCATAACGTTAAGGAACTAACCGGACGCTATCGCACTTGGAGCCAAACACAAGCCAAAGCAGAAACTACCGTTGGCGTATTTTACCTTTTAGATTATGGCTATAGCTATCCTCTAGCCCAAGCTATCGCCAGCGGTATTACTAAAACTGGTGTTGCCGTGGAAATGGTAGATTTGCGTGGAGCAGTCGATTTACAAGAGTTGCGGGAACTTGTCAGCCGCTGCGCCGGGATTGTTCTCGGAATGCCTTCGGCTAATGATGATGCGAGTATCCAAGCTGCCATCAGCACCATTTTAGGATCTGTCCAAGAAAAGCAAGCTGTGGGCATATTTGAATCAGGTGGTGGAAATGACGAACCGGTTTACCCCCTGCTGAATAAATTTCGGAATTTGGGTTTAACATCACCCTTTCCAGCAATTCAGATCAAAGAAACTCCAGGTGAAGCTACATACAAGCTGTGTGAAGAAGCGGGCACAGACTTGGGACAATGGGTGACACGCGATCGCAGCATGAAAGCAATGAAATCTCTTGATGCTGACCTTGATAAAGCATTGGGTAGACTCAGCGGCGGATTATACATCATTACTGCCAAAAAAGGCGATGTGTCCAGTGCCATGCTTGCCTCTTGGGTAAATCAAGCCAGCTTCAAGCCCTTAGGAGTATCGATAGCTGTTGCTAAAGATCGAGCAATTGAATCACTCATGCAAGTAGGCGATCGCTTTGTCCTGAACGTCCTCGAAGATGGCAACTACCAACGTTTAATGAAACATTTCCTCAAGCGCTTTGCCCCAGGTGCCGATCGCTTTGAAGGAGTCAGAACTCAGCCAGCCCAAAACGGTGTTCCCATCCTTACCGACGCCCTCGCCTACATGGAGTGTGAAGTCATCAGTAGAATGGACGGCGGCGACCACTGGATTGTCTACAGCACAGTCTATGAAGGACGAGTCAGCAAACCAGACGCCCTCACAGCAGTTCACCATCGCAAAGTTGGAAATCATTATTAAAGAAGG
>CAZZYE010001399.1:0-2058 GCA_964658145.1 uncultured Stigonema sp. | reverse complement strand
GCTAATTGTTAAACGCCATTAGCAATTAGCAATTAGCTATTAGCAGCCCTCACCCAAATCTTCACTCTCAGAATTAAATTTATGCTAGAAGTCAAACCACGCGATGTGCAGGTAGCTTTGATTGATGCCGATACTACCATGCTGCGATCGCGCACTTGGGATCGACTCAAATTTGAAGTGGAATACGCACTGCAAAAAGGCACTACTGCCAATTCCTACCTGATTCAGGCAGATAAAACAGCTATTATAGATCCTCCTGGGGAGTCGTTTACAGAAATTTACCTGCACCAATTACAGCAGCATCTTGATTTACGGCATTTGGATTACGTGATTTTGGGACATGTCAACCCAAATCGCACCTTGACGTTGAAGGCGCTGCTAAAGTTAGCTCCTCAAGTCACTTTTGTCTGTTCCAAGCCCGGTGCAGTGACTCTACGTACAGCCTTTCCAGATCAAGAGCTAAAAATTAACGTAGCTAGTTCAAAAGAAGTTCTCGATTTGGGCAAAGGTCATGAACTGCAATTTATGACTGTCCCCACGCCGCGCTGGCCTGATGAACTTTATACCTACGACCCTCAAAGTCGCATTCTGTTTACCGATAAGCTATTCGGTGTCCATGTCTGCAGCGACCAAGTCTTTGATGAAAATTGGAAGCTTTTAGATGAAGACCGACGGCACTACTATGATTGCCTTCATGCTGCTCAGTCTCGGCAGGTGGAAGTAGCACTTGACAAATTTGCCCCTTTATCGATAAAACTCTATGCCCCTGCTCACGGTCCCCTTGTGCGCTTCAGCAAGAGCCGACTTACCCACGACTATCAGCAGTGGAGTCAACAACAGAAGGATAAAGAAACAACCGTAGTGCTGATTTATGCATCTGCTTACGGTAATACTGCTACTCTGGCACAGGCTATAGCTAAGGGCATCACCAAGGCTGACGTAGCCGTGGAATCAATTAACTGCGAATTCACTAAACCATCTGAAATTCAAGCAGCCGTTGAAAAATGTGATGGATTTATCATCGGCTCTCCCACTCTCGGAGGTCATATACCTACCCAAGTGCAAACTGCCTTGGGGATTGTGCTTTCCACCGCTGCTAAAAGCAAGTTAGCAGGTGTTTTTGGTTCCTATGGCTGGAGTGGAGAAGCAGTTGATGAAATCGAAAGCAAACTACAAGATGCTGGTTACCGCTTTGGCTTTGATCCGATTCGGGTCAAGTTTAAACCCACTGACGCGATCCTCCAACAGTGCAAAGAAGCTGGGACTGATTTTGCTCAGGCTTTGAAAAAGGCGAAGAAAAACCGCGCCCTCCGGCAACCAGTCAGTGACTCCCAAACTGACCGCACCGAACAAGCTGTGGGGCGGATTGTTGGTCCTGTGTGTGTGGTATCCGCCAAGCTAGGAGATGTCTCCAGCGCCATGCTAGCTTCCTGGGTTTCCCAAGTAAGCTTCAATCCCCCCGGTTTAACGGTTGCGGTTGCTAAAGACCGAGCGATTGAACCTCTGCTGCATACCGGAGATAAATTTGTCTTGAATATCTTGCAGGAAGGTATGAACCTGAGGCGACACTTCCTTAAGTCTTTTGCTCCGGGGTCAGACCGCTTTGCTGAATTGGAAACGCAAGAAGCCGAAAATGGCTGCCCTATCCTCAGTGATGCCCTCACCTATCTGGAATGCACTGTCGAAAGCCGGATAGAATGTGGCGATCACTGGGTGGTTTATGGCGTTGTGGACAATGGCAAGGTTCTACAGCCTGACGGCATGACAGCAGTGTATCACCGCAAATCGGGTGGTCAATATTAAGCTGATATGTCCCATCGTTTGCATTATGGAGATGGCGAGGGAAGTCAGGAGGAGCCAGCGCGCATGAGGAGGGTCTCCGACGCCAGGTGCCTGCGACGGGAAACCCGTATAGGCGCACTGGCTCCTCCGTAGGCGACTGGCGTTCAGAATACAGTTATGCTACTGACTCCTGAGTTCTGAATTCTTTTAAAGTGTGCAACTTACAGCAGTTTTCAGTTGTACCAACCACAACCCGTGAAACCTAACCCCCAGCCC
>CAZZYE010001398.1:329-2070 GCA_964658145.1 uncultured Stigonema sp. | reverse complement strand
GCCACTTCAACTCGCGAACTATTTCCCCCTTTCCACATCCCGTGAAAAGTCAGGTAATGGATAGCTTAAAAAGGGGGGTTGGGGGGATCTTCAGGGAGTGACGCTTCTAACTGAACCGTATTGCAACTAGACTGCGGCGCTTCGCGATTTATTTATGGAAAAAAAATGCGATCGCTAATTATTTCTGGCGATCGCATTCATGCATGGAGTAATAATTACGAATATATAGCAATCCTAAATCATTCGTTAAAAATAGATGATTTAGTAGGGTGGGCATTGCCAAACAAACTTGGTAATAGTGGGCAATGCCCACCCTACTAATAATTTCACAAACCATTTGGGACTACGATATAGTAGTCCCAAATGATTCATGAATACAAGTGTTTCTTTAGTCCACAGTCTAATAACTATTGACTATTGACAAAGACGCAATTTCCTTTGCGTTTACCTCTCAAGATAACGCCAACTAAGCCACTAGAGATGACTAAAGCTAGATTAGTTGAAGGTTCAGGCGCTTGGACTCTAGCCTGAGTTCTCTTAACCTCTACTAAAGCTAAACTTGTTTTGTCATCAAAAGAGCGTTGCAGAGAACCCTCAACGGAAGCTGTAGCAAATCCTTGCTTCTGTTCAAACTTATGATCTTCAGATATATTACTTAAGGTAACGTTGTCACTATTTTGAGTGGCAATAAAATTGCTATCACCTTGTGTGATGACACTTCCAGCAAGGCTCAAGAAGTCTAAGACTTTCTGACTAGCAGTGTCAAGTAACACAAAAGATATATCTCCACTCGCTCTGGCATTTTCCTCTGGTGGATTGTCTATTGAGGTTTGTAGGTTTAAATCACCTGTGAAGTTGAAAGAAAAAGATGTATTTGCAGCTACATCGAATTTACCGATAACTGTCGCCTCGCTGTTTGCCAATCCTAAGTAATCTCTATTCTCTCCTAAGGCTACACTTAAAGATGAGTTGGATGCTTCTGGAGGAGCAACTACAAACTTTGCATCTGCGTTGGCAAAAGCTGCCACAGCTCCACCATTAGCAATAGCTAAGGTGTTGGTGTTAGTGTCTGATAAAGTTGCCGAAGGGCTTTGACTAAAGTCTGTAAAATTGAAATTTCCTGACGACATAGCGAAAGTCGCAGCTTGACTGGGTGAAGTTGCTAACACAGAGCTAGCGATCGCCGGAGTAGCCAGTAGCAAAAAGTGCTTTACAAATCTCACGTATTGCTTCATACAATTCTTTATTTGTCCTGTTGTTATAATTACGTTGTGTAATTGTCATTGCCGACTTACCCTGATAGTTAGGTAAGAACAAAAATTGACAACAAGCATTACTCGGCTGGAGAACTACCCAAGCCTTTTTTGCAGGAAATTCATGTTGAATGACAAACTATGTTCTTAACCGTTTTTGCACCCTGAATTCGGTAAGAACTGCACCTCTTTACATTCAAATCGGGCAATTACTGCATCAGTAGTATTACTAAAACTTTCTGAGCGGTAAATTGTTTTCTATGTAACTATACTAAGACTCTGCTCGTGTATATCATATAAAATTCATGTAACCTATTGTCAAATCTCCGCAAAAATTAAATGAGTGTTAGGTAAAGTAAAAATGTAAAAGAAATAATTTTTAGTTTTACCTACCTAAAATTCCTACCGATCAGCCCTAACTGAACCGTATTGAGTTGTACCCAATAGACATCTCCAAAAATTAATTATGCGTTGTCTACAACCCTTGT
>CAZZYE010001398.1:0-319 GCA_964658145.1 uncultured Stigonema sp. | reverse complement strand
GCGTCTCTACATTGTTTTTCGGAGATGTCTAATCGATTGAGTTAAGATAATTTACAATTTGTGCAAAAGCTTATCCAGCCCCAATAGACATCTCCGAAAATTAATTATGCGTTTGTTCAAATCCTTGGTAGGGGCGAACGGTCGTTCGCCCCTACATCATTTCTGGAGATGTCTAATACCCTTCCGTAACGTCTGCATTGCACAGCATGTAGGGAATAAAAAGGGTATGAAGTTGAGATCAAATAAGCGCCTCGTCATTGAGTCCACCTTTAGTGTAGAGACGCGATCGCTCGCGTCTCTACATGCCTGAGAATTTATT
>CAZZYE010001397.1:1771-2073 GCA_964658145.1 uncultured Stigonema sp. | reverse complement strand
TCCCTCATCTCCCTCATCTCCCTACTTAGGTAGCCAATTGGCACTCAAAACCACAGTTAAACCCAGAAAAATGACTGTGAGTGCCCAAGTAACTCGGTTTAATGTGTTTTCAGCACTTTTGGTGCTGCTAAATAATTGGGCTTGTCCACCAATGGCGCCAATGCCATCACCTTTAGGGCTATGTAGTAAAACTAAAATAATTAAACCAACAGCTGAAAAAACCCAGATAGCTTCTACGACGTTAGTAATTGTCATGGTAGTAATTTAATAGATAATTATGAATTATGAATTATAAATTATGA
>CAZZYE010001397.1:0-1761 GCA_964658145.1 uncultured Stigonema sp. | reverse complement strand
CATTCCAACTGGCGCGGGAGTGCGACTTAATTGCACTTCATACAAAGCTGGTTCTAGGAGTGATTTCCCTGTCATTTCCGGAGGAATTGGCAGTTGTAAAATCTCCAGAATCGTGGGAGCAATGTCAGATAGCTTACCATCACTTCGCAAAGCCACGTTTGTGCCATGTCCGGGGATTTTCACCCCTTCTCCTTCCACTAAGATGAAGGGGACTGGATTGGTGGTGTGGGCTGTCCAAGGATTACCCTCACCATCTAGCATCAACTCAGCATTGCCGTGATCGGCAGTAATCATGGTTGTACCCCCGACTTTGCTAATGCTAGCAAGTAGGTGAGCTAAATAGCGATCAACTGTTTCTACTGCATTAATCGTAGCTTCTACATTACCAGTATGTCCCACCATGTCTGGGTTGGCATAGTTGATCACAACTAGAGAGTAGATGCGCTTTTCAATAGCGGCGATCGCTAGGTCTGTTAATGCATTCGCTGACATTGCCGGTGCGCGATCGTAAGTCGCTACCATGGGACTATTTACCAGTTCCCGATCTTCTCCTGCAAAAGGTTCTTCCAAACCACCGTTGAAGAAGTAGGTAACGTGGGCGTATTTTTCTGTTTCCGCAGTCCGCAACTGTTTTAGACCATGGTTAGCAATCACTTCCCCCAGAATGTTACTCAGGTTTTGAGGTTCAAAGGCAACCCCAACTGGTAACTCTGGATCGTACTGAGTAAAGGTGACAAAAGACAGCGGCTTGATTTGCTGTCTTTCAAAACCATTAAATTCTGAAACTAAGAAAGCTTGGGTGAGTTGTCGGGCGCGATCGGGGCGGAAGTTGAAAAATATTACCCCATCTCCTGGTTCTACTGCGCCCTGTGCAATTCTGACTGGAAGGACGAACTCGTCTGTTACACCCTCTGCATAGGATGCTTGTAGAACTTCCACTGCAGAACGACCATTACCAGGACCATCTTGTGTGATCACGTCGTAGGCACGTTTAACCCGATCCCAGCGGCGATCGCGATCCATCGCGTAGTAGCGACCGCTGAGAGTGACTATGCGCCCTACTCCTATGCGGTCTATGTAATCTTGAATCAGCCCAATTGCTGTCACGCCCTCTTTTGGGGAGGTGTCACGACCATCGGCGATCGCGTGGATACACACGGATGATAAACCTTGAGACTTTGCTAGATCAAGTAATCCGAATAGATGACTGATATGCGAGTGTACCCCACCCTCAGAACAAAGCCCGATCAGATGCAACTTGCCATTGCGACTATGCACTTCCTGGCAAATTTTCACAAGTGCTGGGTTGCTAAGGATGGAACCATCTTCTACGGCATCTGATATGCGTACCAATTCTTGTGGTACAACTCGTCCAGCGCCAATGTTCAGATGACCAACTTCTGAGTTGCCCATTTGACCCTCTGGCAAACCCACAGCTTTTCCTGATGTACGGATGAGGGTATGCGGATAGGCTGCCCATAGGCTTTCCATTACGGGAGTTCTAGCAGCAGCGATCGCATTTCCACGTTTCTCCTCGCAGTAGCCCCATCCATCTAAAATGACTAGCACCACGGGAGCAACAGGTGCTTTGGTCATAATAAAATTACCCTTTACTTTTTGTAATACTCGAATGATACCACTGCTAATGGCAGCCGCAAGTGAATTTTTGCTTATTAACTTCTTTTATTACAAGTTCTAAGTTTTTTTCAAGATTCCTTAAACTTTCTTTATTTTTCACTTGTGTTGTTAATCACAGTTAAT
>CAZZYE010001396.1:0-2074 GCA_964658145.1 uncultured Stigonema sp. | reverse complement strand
GTAGGGAGTAGGGAGTGGGGAACTCGGGGCCCCCAAAGCGTGATTAGGGAGGGCAGCCGTGTGGGCGGGTCTCCCGACTTGATGCCCGTCGGCAATGGGGAGTGGGGAGTAGGGAATAGGTTCGGTAGTAAGCATGGGAGTGGATCGTTGGTCTACTTTGTAGGGAGCAGAGGATAAATGTCGCGAAGTAAAACCAGCCCAACTGACGAAGTGGGGAAAAATTGAATATTTATCGGTAACAGTGAATCAGCTATCTTTATTGGATAAGTAAGGATTCAGATTGGGGAGTGATCGTCTCAGGAACAAGCTTCATTCCAAGAGATTGAGCCTTTTTTCTGAGGTTGTTTAAGACTCGCTCTTGGTATTTTTGCTCGTAGTAGTCCATACCAGGGTCATTATAATGCTCACTAGTTGTCCACATTTGGTAAAACAAACGTGCCAGTTTATGGGCAGTCGCGGTAATTGCCTTGGGAGCACCCAAACGAGAGCGCAAGCGTCTGTAAAAAGCACCACTAGCCGTTTTGCTTCGTGTCAGAGCAAAAGCCGCCATCCGAAAAGCGTTTGAGGCGCGGTTGACCACGGGGCGTGTTTTAGAGCTTTTAACTTTACCACCAGTAACTTTTTGACCTGGGCATAAACCTAACCACGAGCAAAAGTGTTTGGCAGTTGGAAATCGTCTTGGGTCTAACCCAACTTCCGACAAAATAGTTTGTACCGTCATTGCCTCGAGACCATCAATGAGAGTAAAATCGACACCTGCCATGCGGTAGAGATATTTACGTAAATCAAAATCAGGGTGATTAGCAGTTGATTTAGTTCGACGTTTTTTTTTAGTTTCTGGAAGTTCATCTAAAGTTTTTGGTTCAAAGTTGGCAAGACATTTCTCAATTTCACCGTCGATACAAGCAATTTCTTTTTGGTAAATCTCGTAAAGGTTAAATTCTTGTTTTAAAACAAATACATGCTCTGGACGATAATCCCCTGTCAAAGATGCAGTAATTTCTGCGTTCGAGCTTTTAATTCTGGGATCTTTCAAGGCTGCTAATACTTGTGGATTTCTTTCGCCAGCAACTATTGCCTTAATAATTGCCATTCCCGTAAGACCAGTAATATCGCTAATCACTTTGTGTAAATGCAAATTCATTTGAATTAAAGCTTTTTGCATTCGCTGTACATGAGTACTAGAACTTTTAATTAGGCTATCTCGAGGCGCGAATGTAACTACGTAATACGCAAATTTCATCTTCTGGGCGAAACGAGCCAGATAATAAGCCGTAGGTATGCAACTGCTGCAACCACTGACAATCTTTAACGTCGGTTTTGCGTCCTGGCACTGTTATTACTTGTTGAGCATTTACCAGTCTTACCTCCAAACCTCGTTGTTCCAAAATTTGAAATACTGGAATCCAATATACTCCTGTTGCTTCCATTGCTATAGTTGTCACTTTACATTCAATCAACCAATCAACCATTGCCATTAAATCAGGAGTAAAACATCCAAATCGCCGTACATTGCTTTCGGCTCTGTCAGACGGAACGCACACCCAATGTTCTGCACCACCTAGGTCGATACCAGCCGCGTTGTGGTTAATTTGCTCCAAATGCGATGAGGCTTTTTTAAGCTTTACAGGTTGATTTTGATTTGGCGGTAATTTCATGACAGGCTTCAGATATATAATTATGTAAATGTGTCCTGACCTGGGGATGTGCTGATTAGATAATCTTTCAAAGGGGATTGTTACTTTTTCCTTCACCAATGTCGTAGTCATAAACCCCCAGAACCATGCTCTCAAACAGGCATTCGGGCACTATTGACACCTCGGCTTTAACTGCCAGGACACTTATAAATTTACCTCCTAGAAGGTACTCGATTGAATGTTTCTTTCATTCGTAGCGGGTGGTGTGCCGCCAGTGCGCTTGCTCTCAAGAAACATGGGGAGTGGGGAGTAGGGAATGGGGAGTGGGGGGAAAAGGGGGAGTGGTGGTGTTTGTTCCATTCATAACAGGCGGTGCGCCGCCCGTCGGTCGCTCTTAAGGAACACAAGGGTGTAGGGGTGTAGGGAAAAATGTGTTT
>CAZZYE010001395.1:0-2075 GCA_964658145.1 uncultured Stigonema sp. | reverse complement strand
TTCCGCGCCCCTACGGTAAGGTGGTCTACGCAAATGAATATTGCGCTCCGCAGCCCTACCGAAACCACTGCATACTTGACTATTTCTGTCAATGCGTAAGTCCTAGATTCCTATATTACAGCAGTTTTCAATTGAATTGACCACATTGTAAGGGCGCGGAAACCGCGCCCCTACGGTTATATTGTGGTCTACCCGACTGATATTCCCTGTAATGTACGCAATTGTGGTGCGAAAGGTTTAAATAGTCTGAATTGAACCACAGAGGCGCGGAGGAGCGAGCGCTGTAGGAGGGTTTCCCGACAGAGGCGACTGGCGTGACACAGAGAATTGCCTAGTCCTCTATTTCTACTTGAGGATTCCCTGCCAAGTATTCATACATCTGCCAACGAGCATTTACCTCAGCTTGCGCCTCTTGCAGCAGACGCTTGGCAACGGCAGGGTTACTCTTGGTGAGCATTTGAAAGCGATTTTCTTGGTACATCGATTTGTCTATCGGCTGTTTGGGCGATCGCATATCCAACTGTAAAGGATTTTTACCTGAAGAGCGCAAATCAGGATTGTAACGATACAGCAACCAACGTCCTGATTCCACTAACGCCTTCTGGTGACTCATCGCTGTAGTCATGTTGATACCGTGGGCAATGCAATGGCTGTAGGCAATAATCAGTGAGGGACCGTCGTAAGCCTCCGCTTCTAAAAATGCCTTGAGAGTATGTTCATCCCGTGCGCCAAGGGCTACACTCGCCACGTAAGCATTACCGTAGGTCATGGCGATTAGCCCTAAGTCTTTCTTGGACGTCGGCTTACCACTGGTAGCAAATTTAGCAATCGCTGCTCGTGGGGTAGCTTTGGAGGATTGTCCACCTGTATTAGAGTATACCTCAGTATCCATGACCAAGATGTTCACATTGTGACCACTGGTAAGCACATGATCCAGTCCGCCAAAGTCAATATCATACGCCCAACCATCACCGCCGACAATCCAAACACTTTTTTTAACGAGATAATCAGCTATTGATTTTAGATTTTGGATTGGGGCATGGGGCATGGGGCATTGGGGATAATTCTTGTCCGATGCTTGATCATCCCATTTGCCTAGCAGTTCGTCTAACCGTTGCTTGAGGAGTTCAATCCGTTCGCGTTGTTCGTAAATCTCTGCTTCGGTTGTTTGCCGTGCAGTCAGGATAGACTGAACTAAATCATCAGGAATTAGTGATTGGAATTCCCCACCGGCAAATTCTGAGTGCTTATCCAAGGAGAGGCGGAAGCCAAAACCGAATTCAGCGTTATCCTCAAATAAGCTATTAGACCATGCTGGACCCCGTCCATCGGCGTTTTTTGTCCAAGGGGTGGTAGGTAGGTTGCCACCATAGATAGAAGAACAACCTGTGGCGTTGGCAATCATCGAGCGATCGCCAAACAGTTGTGTCAGCAATTTTAGATAAGGCGTCTCGCCACAACCAGCGCAAGCACCAGAGAATTCAAATAAAGGTTCTTGCAGTTGTTGCTGGCGAATTTGGTGAAGTTTGAGCTGCCGTCGGTCAGGATTTGGCAAACTTAAAAAGAAATTCCAGTTTTCCCGTTCTTGTTCCCGCAAAGGTAACTGCGGTTCCATATTAATCGCCTTACGTTCTGGCAAGGATTTATTTTTGGCTGGGCAAATATCCACACAGATGCCGCAACCTGTACAATCTTCTGGGGCGACCTGAATGGTAAACTTCTGACCAGCAAAGTCCTTATCTTTTGCACTGGCTGATTTGAAGGTTGTGGTTGCGTTAGCTAACTCATCGGCTTGATAAATTTTGCCTCTAATCACTCCGTGGGGACAAACTATGACGCACTTGCTGCATTGTATGCAGACATCAGCGTCCCAAACGGGAATCAAGTCAGCCAAATTGCGTTTTTCCCACTTTGTGGTGCCTGTGGGATAAGTGCCGTCATCGGGTAGGGCACTGACGGGTAGGTCATCCCCCTGCCATGCCATTATTTTGCCTAGGACTTCTTGTACGAATTTGGGAGCAGTGTCAGGGAGTGAGGGAGTAGGGGAAGTAGGGGGAGATGAGGAGGATGAGGGA
>CAZZYE010001394.1:0-2079 GCA_964658145.1 uncultured Stigonema sp. | reverse complement strand
CCGGGCTTTTTACGCGCTTCATGATTCCCTCGGCTCTGTCCGCCTTTTGTGGTCAAACTAATATTCCCTTGAATTTAAAGGGACGGCAGATGGTTGTGTTTGGGATGGATAAAGAGAAGAGAGATGTTGTGGGACCCCTTTTAGTCTCAATTTTGCACCTACTTGTCAGTCGGAATGTTGCCATCAAACGCTCAGACCCACTTATTTTAGGGCTTGACGAGTTGCCTACGCTTTACCTACCTGCGTTAGTGGATTGGCTTAACCAAAATCGTGAAGATGGGTTGGTTTCGATATTGGGGCTACAAAATTTATCAATGCTAGAGCAAGCCTACGGCAAGGAGACAACTAATGCAATTTTTGGTGGATGTGCGACAAAGTCTTTTTTTAATCCTCAAGATGACGTAGCAGCAGAGCGATTCAGTAATTTTCTTGGAAATGAAGAAATCAAATACAAGCAGCGAAGCCGTAGTACTGGAGGCAAGGGAGGAGCAAGTATTTCCAACTCCGATCAGAGCAGTACCCGTAGTTTGTTTGAGATCAACCAATTCAATTCATTGCCAGAAGGCAAAGCTGTAATTGTCAGTCCAGGTTTTCGCTCTAAAAAAGATATGGGCGTACCTTTGCTAGAACAAATTAATATTCCACAACATGATATTAATGCAGAAAAAATGAATGTATCTACTTGGTATAAAGCCCAGCAGGATTTTGTCAAAAAATCCACTCTTCGAGATATTACTGAAGAACAAATGGAATTACGGATTTTGGAAGCCCAAAGGTTACTACCTTTCGTAGATTCCACAGTGCAAGCACTTGAAAAACTCAAAAGTCTTTAGGTAACTAAAATGTTCCACAAAGATTTTAAACTGACGGATTCCGAATTATGGGAAATTGCTGCTAAATTTCCTCCGGATGTAATCGCTCTTTGTTCAAAATATCCTATTGATATTTTGAACGCTAGTGATTCTTTCGATAACCCTCCACTTCAACACAATTACATCCCCAAACTAATTGAAATATATTATGAACAAACCCTTAGTCCTCAAGTCTTTATCATGGATGGGATTTTGGAAGATTATCATCTATTACTCTCTGAGAGACAAAAAGACTACAATTCAATCTCTGTCATGATTGATCACGATTGGGCTTATATTGAGGTTGAAGGAAAAATTTTACTAAATCGACTTGGTGGAGTAATTCTACCAGATGTAATCATTGAGCCAGCAAAATTAATCAGTTCAGTTTTAAGTAGGCAAATACATGATTGATCCATCAGAAGCAAATCAAGCAAAACAGGACTATCTAGAAGTACTAAAAACCCTCATAAATAGAATCAAACAGGCAGGACAAATAAAAGGGTTGGACCCTAGCAAGGATATTTCCATTCACATAGGTGCTGCAACGGTTTATGAAGGATATATTGGGCAGGAACCTACAAAAAATAAGATGACCAACGAATCTGTACAACTCCTTAATAAAGCAATATATGAACCTCAAAATTTAAGCGTTTCAGTCAAAATAAAAATTGGAAAAAATACCGTTTATCATGCTAAAGATGGCGAAGTTAAGACAGATCTTTTAGAACTATCTCAAATTCAAAAACAAACTCGTATTGCGAAAGAGGAGTCAAAAAGTATTAATTCAGTAGAGGAATTAACGCAAAAAATTGAAACTTTGCAGCAAAAAATTCAAGATCAGCAAGAGGTAATTGATTCTCTGAAATCACAACCAACAGCCGTCGATAATATTGCCAGATTAACTACAGAATTTTTCAACTTAAAAGAAACACTCAATCAACAGCAAAGTACATTTGAGAAATTAACTATGGGACTAGAAAATATCACTAGTCGCCCTACACCTGAAATCAAAAATACTGCACTTCAAAATTGGGTAGGTTCCCTGGAAACCGCAGCCAAGAACATGGCTGCTAGATTAGGTAATGAAGTCAAAGCGATAATTGCTCCCAAGGTTGAACTCGCTCGCTCAAATATAGAATCGCAACTTGACGAGATTAAGCAGAATGTAACCGATTTAAAATCACACTTGAGTCAGCAAATAAATGATGGAGTACAGGCTATTAGT
>CAZZYE010001393.1:0-2080 GCA_964658145.1 uncultured Stigonema sp. | reverse complement strand
GCCCTGTAAGGCGCTTATTAAATCTTGCGGTTAAAAATGAGCGAACGTACAGTAACTGAACCGTATTGTGCTATATATCAGGTTTGAAAAGTCTTAAACTACTAGCGATCGCCTCGGACATTGGTGTGCGCAGCAGTCTCAGTAATCCACCACTTTGAGGACAACGCCCTTCGTAGTAATAGCTGGGAGAAAAGTCTCTGACAGCAGAATTGCTGTTCATGAAATCTGAAAGTGGATGAAGGTATACGATATAATTTGGCAAAATGATTTTAGTAGCGTTGTAAGTGTGGCTTAATTTGGAAATATGTCATATAGTGATTTTAAAACTATTGACCAAGCTGTTTTTGCTCTCGAATTAACAGTTGAGGATACCTCCCATTTATTTAGTCAAATTACACCCATTGAACCTTCCCAGCGTCTTAAAGAAATACTTGATGAAACTTTGGATTTAGCTGCAAGTATTAGCACAGAAAAAGCTCGATCTGAATTGATTCTCACCCCAGTTTTACTGGAAATACGACGCCATTTCAACAATAAGATTGGCTATTTTTCTGGAAATACCTTTAATATTGACGAATCAAAAGGTTTAATGGGTGCTTGTGATTTTATATTAAGCGCATCAAGCAATCAATCACTGGTGACCGCTCCTGTATTAACCTTGGTGGAAGCAAAAGATAATGATATCCGCATTGGGTTAGGACAATGCGTAGCTCAAATGGTTGCCGCTCAAATATTTAATGCTCGTAAGGGAATGGAACAGCAAGTAGTGTATGGAGCGGTTTCAACAGGTACAAACTGGAAATTTCTGATGTTAGAAAATCATGTAGTCAAAATTGATTTGACTGAATACTTCATTACCCAGTTAAATCAAATATTAGGTATTCTTGCTGAACCGTTTAAAATTTATTTTGAGCAATAAAAGTATCAAAGAAAATCTACAAAGAGAGCAAAGATGCAAACTAGCCAAAAACTATCCCTCCCAACAATGGGCTGCGGCACTTGGGCATGGGGCAACCGATTGCTCTGGGGATATGACGAAAGCATGGATGACCAGTTGCAAGCCGTCTTTGACCTTTGTGTGAGCAACGGCGTGACCTTGTTTGATACGGGCGATTCTTACGGAACTGGGAGATTGAATGGGCGAAGTGAGTTACTCTTAGGGCGATTCTCTAGAGAATATCAGGGTTCAGGTAAAGAAAATATTTGCATTGCCACAAAGCTTGCGGCTTATCCCTGGAGATTGACACGACAGTCAATGGTGTCGGCTTGCAAGTCCTCTGCCAAGCGTCTGGGAAGAAACGTAGATTTGGTACAGATGCACTGGTCAACAGCAAACTATGCTCCTTGGCAGGAGGGACGACTGTTGGATGGTCTTGCCGATCTCTACGAGCAAGGACTAGTCAAGGGAGTGGGTTTATCCAATTATGGATCTAAACGGCTCAAACGTGTGCATCAAAAATTTGCTGATCGAGGAGTTCCCATTGCTACCCTGCAAGTGCAGTACTCACTGTTGTCCACATATCCTGTTACGCAACTGGGGATCAAAGAGGTTTGTGATGATCTGGGGATAAAACTAATTGCCTATAGCCCACTTGCATTGGGTTTGTTAACAGGAAAATACTCCGAGAAAGGTCCTTTTCCCAAAGGCATCCGAGGTCTGCTTTTTAGGCAGCTATTGCCAGGAGTGCGATCGCTTTTGGCATGTTTACGAGAGGTGGCACAATCAAGAAACAAGACCATGTCACAGGTAGCAATTAACTGGTGCATTTGTAAAGAAAGTATTCCCATTCCTGGAGCAAAGACCGTGGAACAGGCGAGGGAGAATATTGGTGCTTTGGGTTGGCAATTAAACAAGAGCGAGATTACAGAGTTGGATAAAGCGGCTGCGACTGCAGATAAAAAAATGGTACAAAATATTTTTCAGACTAAGTGAAATCTCTGGATTTGAGAGAGTAGGAGCAATACGATTCAGTTAGTAGCGTTTACTCCCTGAAGATCCCCCCAACCCCCCTTAAAAAGGGGGGGAAAAAGCCCCCCTTTTTAAGGGGAGCCAGCGCTCTCCGGAGGGTTTCCCGACAGA
>CAZZYE010001392.1:0-2080 GCA_964658145.1 uncultured Stigonema sp. | reverse complement strand
CTGGTGAGTCCAGTCCTGAAGGAGGGTCTCCCTCCGTAGGGAACTGGCGAACCCGAAGGGCGTAGTGGGGAAAGACTATTTTCATGCTTCGTGGTGCAATTTTTTTCCCACAGAGACTGCCTCGACACAAACTAGACGAGGCTCTGCCTCGTCGTGCGCATTCCTACGCAGAGCGTAGGAACGAGAGGTGGATGTGTCTGTGGGATCACTCAATCCTTAAGTTAAAGGGCAAGCGAGCATAAACACCCAGCGGATCGTTCATCTGCTGCAAAATGGCTATTTCCTGTTGCAGTTTCTGGAATTCAGCGGTCAATGGGGCTGGTTTTTGTTGCGCTTCATTAACCCCTATAGCAGTCCGCACCTCCTTCGCTACCTGTCCAAATAAGCGTTCTTCAAAGGTGCTCAATCGAGGATATTCTTTTAATTCCCAATTGTCTCCCAGATGCGCCTGCCCAGCAGCGTAGGCGATCGCCGCATCCAAACCGCCAATTTCATCCACCAAACCAATTTCCTTTGCCGCCGTACCAGACCAAACTCGTCCTTGGGCAATTTCAGCTACTTTTTGCTCTGGGAGTTTGCGACCTTGCGCTACTTTATTGAGAAATAAATTATAAATTCGGTCAACACTGCGTTGGTAAAGCGCTAACTCTTGGGGAGATTTAGCACGAGAAACCGTATGCAGGTCAGCATAACGCCCGGTTTTGACTGCATCCCAGGTAATACCGTTGTTATTTGCCAGCTTTTGGGCATTGAACAGCAATCCAAACACACCTATTGAGCCTGTAATTGTATTTGGCTGAGCAAAAATGTGATTAGAGTTGGTGGCGATCCAGTAGCCACCACTTGCAGCGACATCACCCATCGACACCACAACTGGTTTTACCTCACGAGTCAGCCGGACTTCCCGCTGCATCACCTCAGCTGCAGTAGCGCTACCACCAGGACTGTTGATCCGTAACACAACTGCCTTAATATTCTCATCCTGTCGTAATCGACGGAAGATTTTAGCAAAGCGATCGCCTCCTACTTCTGCATCGCTTCCTTGACCATCGACAATCTCGCCTTCTGCATAAACAACAGCAATTCGATTTCTCGAATTGCGTTCTACACCCAAAGACTTACCAGGAACTTCTACATAATCAGAGAGGCTGATTTGATTGAAGGTTTTATCTTCCTGCTTGCTATCGGTTAACTGCTTGAGATCGGCAACCACTTCATCAAAATACCCGACTTTATCCACCAAATGACTGGTTTTGGCTTGATCTGCCAGCAACAAAGCCTGATTATCTGAGATCTGCTGCAAC
This sequence comes from uncultured Stigonema sp., assembly GCA_964658145.1. GTDB lineage: Bacteria > Cyanobacteriota > Cyanobacteriia > Cyanobacteriales > Nostocaceae > Stigonema. The sequence continues at coordinate 776 of CAZZYE010001392.1, read as the reverse complement.
TGACTTGGGTTAATGTTGCGGCTTGCTCCCACACTATTGCGCCACTCTACCCAAACATCATCTAGCAACTTCTGATTTTGTTCGCGGTTTTCGGGACTCAGCTTTGTAAGTATATAAGGTTCAACTGCACCCTTAAATTTCCCCTCCCGCACAACTTGAACACCTATACCGTACTTATCCAATGCTCCTGCTAGGAACATCGGTTGTGTACTTAAACCTTTTATGTCCATCTCCCCTAAGGGGTTAACCACAATTGTATCTGCTACCGAACTCAGGTAATATTCCCGTTCTCCCCAGTCCAAGCCGTATGCTATAATCTTTTTCCCAGCAGCGCGACACTTCAAGAGCGCTTGACGAACTTCCTTGAGGCTGGCTAAACCTGCAGCGCTACTAGATCCAGCGCTGTGAGTAGCATCTAAGTAGATACCAACAATTCGTTTATCCCGCCGTGCCTTTTCCAAAGCATCTAGAACGGCGTGGAGTGACAGTTTATCATTATCCTCACCTGATAATGCTTTCTGAAAGAATTCATGAGATGGCTGACTATCGGTAATGTTGATCGACAAGTCAAAAACCAGCACTGACTTATCTTCCACCAATGGACTAGTCTCTTTAGAGGCGACGGCGAACAGTAGCAAGAACAGCCCAGTGGTTCCGATCCCGCAGAAAATAATCAGCCCTAGTAAGCTGCCGATAACGCTGGCAAAAGTTTGTTTGAGAAAATTACGCATTTTGGTTATTAGTCATTAGTCATTATTAAGAGGGAACAGGGAACA
>CAZZYE010001391.1:0-2083 GCA_964658145.1 uncultured Stigonema sp. | reverse complement strand
CCTCTTAATACGATTAACAATTAGCTATTAGCCATTAGCACCTGCTACTTGCTACTAAAGCTACTTATGCGCTCTCCGTATTCTTCGTTGTAACCTTCTTCTCCATGTTCGTTGATATCCATGCCTTGCAGTTCGGCTTCTTCCTTGACTCGCAGACCGACTGTGGCGTCTAGGATTTTTAGTATGATCCAGGTACCAACTGCAGCGAAAATGTAGGTAACGACAATTGCTGCTATTTGGATCAGCACTTGCTTTGGATTGCCAAACAACAAACCGTCTGCACCTGATGGGTTGACTGCTTTGGTAGCAAAGATGCCTGTGAGAATTGCACCTACTGTACCACCTACACCATGTACGGGAAATGTATCTAAGGCATCATCTAAGTGCAGTTTGTGCTTCAAGCTGATGGCATAAAAGCAAACAAAGGTGGTAATGGCACCAATCAAAATTGCTCCTAGCGGTGTGACAAATCCTGCTGCTGGGGTGATCCCCACCAAGCCTGCAACTGCTCCTGTGGCTGCACCGACTGCTGTTGGTTTACCGCGCAACACTTTTTCCAGAATTAGCCACATTAAAGCTGCTGCAGCCGCTGCTGTATTGGTAGCAACAAAAGCGGATGTTGCCAACCCACCAGAAGCCAAAGCACTACCAGCGTTGAAGCCGAACCAGCCAAACCACAGCAAGCCTGCTCCCAGTAGAATGAAGGGAACGTTGTGCGGAGGGCTGAGGCGGTCAGGATAGGTTTTCCGAGATCCTAGAACGATCGCTGCAACCATTGCTGAAACGCCAGAACTAATGTGTACGACAGTACCACCAGCAAAGTCGAGAGCACCCAAGCCACCGTTTATGCCCAAAAACCCACCTTTAGCCCATACCATGTGGGCTAGGGGAGAATAAATAAACGTTGACCACAGTAGCACAAATAAAGAGTAAGCCGTGAAGCTCATCCGCTCAGCGATCGCCCCGGAAATTAGTGCTGGGGTGATGATGGCAAACATGGCTTGATAGATCATGAACGTCTGGTGAGGAATGGTCGGGGCATAGGACGTCATGTCGGTATATTTAGGATCGGCCGCCTTGAGAGCATCTTCATAAGGAAAATGAGGTAGATAGGCAGATGTGTCCAATTTGACCTTCGCGGGGTCAACAAATGCCCAATCAAAGCTACCGAACACCTTACCAATAACGGAAACATTCGGTGCAAAGGCAAAGCTATACCCCCACAGAATCCAAATAACTCCCACGATCGCCATCACCACGAAGCTCATCATCAGGGTATTGAGGACGTTGCGCGATCGCACAAATCCACCATAAAAAAAGGCGAGTCCTGGTGTCATCAGCAAAACAAGGGCTGCTGAAATCAGCACAAATGCTGTATCGGCAGCAGTTTGAGCATTAGTAATCGCTGCGTTGACATCAGGGGGTGCTGCGAAGGCGATGCCCGTCAGCGGTCCGATCAGAAGCAGTAGGGCAGCTGCCCCAATCATCACAAATTTCTTCAACACTTCTTTTTGTCCCTCGGCATCGACAATTTTGTCTTTGGTAAATCGATTTGAGCAATTTTTGATGCTCATATTCAGTACGAAATGTTACTAAACTTTTAGTAGATTGAAATTTTAATATAAATTTCCTTATCCTAGTTGCCTATTTTTAACAATTATCTAAATGTAATTTTTTTTATTAATTTAGTTGACGTGCATTAATTTACTTATTTTCGATTTTGGGGAAAAGCATCATCACCTCTTCCCTTAGCTAAAACGAGTAAATTAAATGTTGTTTTTTTAGCTAGTTAACTAATTTTGTTTTTTCATCTATCTAATGGCGTAAACACAAAAAATAACCTGTTGAGAATTTAATCCTCCTGACAGCCAAGACTTTTCGGTTAACCTCTCCACGTCCCAATACTGAGAATAAACTAACCGATAACCATTGTAGAGACGCCATATATCGCGTCTCTACACGCTGAGGCTGGCAATTCTCACAAATCTGCCGAGGATTGCTATATTTTTTACTTCTAAAATTAAGATATATAGCAATCCTAAATGATTCGTGAACACTTCTCCCTTGTCCCCTTGTCCCCCTT
>CAZZYE010001390.1:0-2089 GCA_964658145.1 uncultured Stigonema sp. | reverse complement strand
CCCTATCACTTAGAAGTTGGTCCCGACGCTTTTTGTATCTGCTGAGTAAAGTACGTTTCGTTATACTTCAACTGTTGGGCGAATTCCAACCCTTTGCGAAAAGCGAAGAGTGCTTGCGGATAGTCTTTGCGTTCCAATTGCATCTGCCCGATTTGGTCATAGGCGTTCATCAAAGCGTAAAAGTCACCAGCTTGCTCTTGCGTCTTTACCAAAATTTGGCTAGTTTGCAAAGCCGCTTCTATTTGTCGCTGAGAACGGTACAGCGCAATTAACTTTTGCAAAGCTTCACCAGCACGTACATACTGCTCCAATTGCCAAGCGGTAGTATATGCTTGTTGATAGTTTTTGAAAGCCTCTTGTAGGAGGCTGGGATTTTGTTTTGCTAAGGATTCGTAATCAGAAGCGATCGCCAGCTTCAATGCTGGTAACTGGGTAAGATTATTTTCTTTCTGGTAGATTTCTGCTAGCTTATTACGTACAATGAGTGACTGCTGCGGTTGTTTTGTCTGCTCGTAAATGTAAGCGAGCTGTTGCAGATATTTCATCTCACTCAAGCGATCGCCCTGAGAGTCAGCCAATTTCAACAATTGCTCATAAGTTGCAGCGGCGGCTGGGTAATCAAACCAACTCAGATTTACGGTTCCAATCGTCTCCAGGGTTTCTACTTGTGCTGCTGCATCACCAGAAATTCTTACGCCTGCCAAAATTTGGTTATAAACAGCCAAGGCAAGTTGGGGCGATCGCACTTGTTGGTAAGCTTGACCTAGCGCTTGCAAAAGTTGTAAAGAAGCCGAGTTTTTCGATTGTGCCTGCTTTTGAATTGCTTGCAATCGCTCAGTTATATATTGCACTTCTTTGCGCTCGTTGTTACGCCAAGCGAGTTCCCCCACTCGCGACAGTGCTTGCACCTCTTTTAATGGACCCAAGAAGCGACGCAAACGCAGTTCCCGGTTCCATATATCAAACGGTGTTACTTTGTTCCCAGCTTGTAGTTGAGCTGTAGCTTGTTGATTCAACTCATCTAGCGCCGCCTCTAACTTTTGACTTTCTTCTGGAGTTAACGGTACATTTGCGGGTGATGGTGGGATCAGGGGATCGGGTGTGGTAATCTCTAGCGGATTAGGAGGAAATTTATTTGGCTGTTTGGGCTTTTTACTTGCAGCCAGCGTCAATGAGCTGCAAAGGAAGCAGAACGTAGCAGTGGCAGTAATAGTAATACTTAAGCGCCGTAGCATGGGGATATTACCTTGAGGGAATTGCTAATTGTGAGCGTGCTGTCTGACCTTAGCCATGACATATCTGACGAGACAAGGGCAAAAAATTCTCCTGAGAAACAGGTTATTACAAGCTCTACCATCCTCCTGTGATACAATATATGTTTTACAAACTAAAAATAGCTAGGCTTTAATGCGAAGTCAGCTTAATTTACCTGGCTCCAAAATCTAAAACCCTTGGCTCCAAAATTGGTATAATGACACATTCTACAGATATTGCTGCCTTAGCTCGCTGGATGGCAGCTGATTTTAGCAATCAAGAACAGGCTTTTGAAAACCCGCCTTTTTTTGCCCACATTCGTGTGTGTGTGCGTCCCCTTCCCTTGGAAGTATTATCAGGAGTAAGTTTGTATTTGGAACAAGCTTATGACTACGCGCTAAATGACCCCTATCGTGTACGGGTGTTAAAGTTGGTAAACGCAGGGGATCATATCGAAATCGAAAACTACAGCGTTAAGGAAGAACAACAGTTTTACGGGGCATCCCGTGACATCCAACGCCTTCACGCCTTAACCGCCGACCGGTTGGAACTCCTTCCAGGCTGTACATTTAGGGTAGAGTGGACTGGTCATAGCTTCAAAGGCAAGGTTGAACCGGGAAAAGGCTGCATTGTGTTTCGCAAAGGGCAAAAAACCTATCTTGATAGTGAGTTCGAGATTGACGAAGAACAATTTATTAGCCATGACCGAGGACGTGACCCTCAAACCGATGAGCATATTTGGGGTGCGATCGCCGGACCATTTCACTTTGTCCGCTGGGGTAGTTTTGCGGATGAAGTGAAGGTTTAGAAATTATGAATTATGAATGATGAATTA
>CAZZYE010001389.1:0-2093 GCA_964658145.1 uncultured Stigonema sp. | reverse complement strand
GGACACTTCAAGGCTACGCTATCCAAACTTTGCATTTGATAAATATTGACCGAATTCGTACCCTGATCCCTTCGGAGTTAGAAATTATTTCTGTATGGCCTGGTAAAACCGTCGGTGGTGTATATTTATCCTATTACGGAACCGGGTCGGTGCTAGAGTACAGTGAGTTAATTGTAATTCCTGCTATATTGGGTTATCAGGGTAAAATCGGTGGTTGGGTTTCCCATATTTATGTAGATCATCCTGATTCGGTGGCTGGTGGTCGAGAAATTTGGGGACTACCGAAGGAATTAGCTGAGTTTACCTGGGAAAAAGGAGAGTGTGTTACTGTCCGTCAGGAAAACAAGATTCTATGTAGCTTGAATTACAAGCGGCAAACTATCGCATGGCGACAGTGGTTTGGTGCATCTAGTTTCAGTACGATGAATTCTAATTTGCTGATATTCCCCGCAGAATTAGAGTCCCGCTTGGGTTTGATTGGTTCTAAGTTAGAAGTCGGGGACGTAAGTCCTTTTTCTGGGATGGGTTTAGGTCAACCTTTTTTAACTGTTCGTTGCGAACAGATGAGTTTGAAAGTAGGTGCGCCAGAAGTCGTGGGACACAAAGCGGTTGCACTATCACCATAAGTAGAGGATAGCTTCCAACATCCCCAATATTGTGGCGATCGCCCCTAAAGTTACCTGACATATTAATTCTTGACGCGCCTGAAGTTTTTTAATCACTTCACTGAGACTCGATTGACTCAGTTCTCGTTGCTCTCTCTCTTTCGCCACTTCAGCAATTAATCGGGCTGATTGTTTTTGTTGTTCTTGACGACGAAAATAACCCAGATAATCATGAAGCAGTTGATATTTATCAGTAGGGAACGCTGACTTCCTGATTCTACTAATTTGTCTAAAACTAAGTTTAATTCTTCAGATTTTACGTTGAGCGCCAATTTAAAATCAGCCCTGGTTTTTACGGTGCTAGTTCTGACTTAGATTTAGATCATCTTACCTGCGTCATTTCCGATGATACTTATACCCCGCGATCGCACTACAATTTAAGAAAGTCAATGATGGCTACTGACATGGTATCGATTCCTATCACCCTGGAACAACTCATTATCGCTGTGCAACAGTTGCAACCAGATGAACGGGCACAGGTTGCCAGAGCCTTGGTTCAAGTGGATTTACGTTCAGATTTGATGGCTTTAATTCAAGAACTTTATGCCCAACCCCCTATTGATGACATTACAGACGATAATATCATAGCTGAAATTAAGGCTGTGCGCCAGCAATCTCACCAAGCATGACGTTCCGAGTGGTGATCGACACTAACATCTGGATTCGCATTTTGCTGAAAGGGCGAGTTACATTGCCTATGTTGGAAGCATTTAATGAGGACAAATTCCAGTTGGTGATGAGCAAGCCTCTGATGGAGGAACTTCATCAGGTTTGGAATCGACCCCGCTTGAGAGAACGGATTGACCCCGGTCAAGCTATTCGCCTTGAACAGCAGTTGCAGCATCGAGCAATATTGGTTGAGTTGGTTTCGGTGCCTCCTAATTGTCGAGATCCCAAAGATTTACCTGTGCTTGCTACGGCTATTGATGGCGAAGCAGAGATTATTGTGTCTGGGGATGATGATTTACGTGCTGATGATGGGTTAAGGGCGGTAATGGCAACTTATGGCATCCGGTTGCTAGGTGTTAATTCTTTCCTAGAATATCTGGATGAAAGAGGTGGGTAAGGATTATCATCTACTGTTCCATTAATGCCCACGCTACAAGAACGGCGATCGCACTGACATTTAATTCTTTATAAAACCCAACTCTATTCTTTTTGGACTTTGGACAAAAAGGAGACTCATTGATGTCTAAGCGACATCCGACAATACCGCACCCTAAGAGAGTTGTAAGCGCTTAAGCGCTTTCTTTCATTTGGGTAGACCACAATGTGACCGTAGGGGCGCGGTTTCCGCGCCCTGACAATGTGGTCAATTCAATTCGCACTCGTTAAAATTGAGCGATCGCCTTTTTTATCATTAACATGAGGTGAATAAAATGGCTAGAAAATTGGCGATCGCATTCATTGTCTTTGGGCAGACCTCAT
>CAZZYE010001388.1:0-2094 GCA_964658145.1 uncultured Stigonema sp. | reverse complement strand
TATAATTTCGATTATATTCTACTAATAAGTCAAAAACCACAAGCCTATTAACGGGAGAACATCAAAAATTTACATTACCCAAAACTTTAATGCTATCAGCGATTACAGAACTCGTTACGGTGCTGACATACTTTAATTCATAGCCACAGGGTACAATTCCGCAAACGTTTGAATCTAATTATGAAAACCGCCACCCAACTCCAAACTCGTCTTGAGCATTACTACCAGCAAATCAAGATAATTATCCTTTCGCGTCAGAACCCGATTACTGGTTTACTACCTGCAAGTACGGCGATAACTGCTCATGGAGATTATACAGATGCTTGGGTACGTGATAACGTTTACAGCATTTTGGCGGTTTGGGGGCTGGCGCTAGCATACCGCAAAGTTGATGAAGACAAGGGACACGCCTATGAACTAGAACACAGCGTGGTCAAGCTGATGCGGGGGTTGCTATTTGCTATGATGCGACAGGCGTATAAAGTAGAGCGATTCAAGCATACTCAATCGCCGCTCGATGCTTTGCACGCCAAGTATAACACCACTACTGGCGACATCGTTGTTGGCGATGACGAATGGGGACATTTGCAACTTGATGCTACGTCCATATTTTTGCTGATGCTAGCGCAAATGACTGCTTCAGGATTGGATATAGTCTATACTCTAGATGAAGTGAATTTCGTCCAGAATTTGGTCTACTATATTGGACGAGCTTACCGCACACCAGATTACGGCATTTGGGAACGGGGCAACAAAATTAATCATGGCAACGCAGAACTAAACGCCAGTTCCGTAGGCATGGCAAAAGCTGCGTTGGAAGCTATCAATGGCTTAGATTTATTTGGTGTGCGTGGTAGTCAAGCATCAGTGATTTATGTGCTGCCAGATGAAATTGCCCGCGCTAGGATTACACTAGAGTCTTTACTACCAAGAGAATCGGCATCAAAAGAAGTTGATGCAGCACTGTTGAGCGTAATTAGTTTTCCAGCGTTTGCTGTGGAAGATATACAATTGCGCGATCGCACCTGTAACGACATCATCAACAAACTCGAAGGCAAATACGGCTGCAAACGCTTCCTGCGGGATGGACACCAAACAGTTTTAGAAGATACTCACCGCTTGCACTACGAACCGCGAGAACTCAAACAATTTGAACATATTGAGAGCGAATGGCCTTTATTTTTCACCTATTTAGTTCTCGATGGGTTGTTTCGCGGTGAAAAAGAGCAAGTTAAACATTACCAAGAATGTTTAGAGTCCTTAATTGTTGAACAAAATGGTTTACGTCTGCTGCCAGAACTTTATTATGTCCCCAATGAGAACGTAGTTGCCGAGAAATTAAACCCCCAAAGTCAACCACGTTTACCTAACGAAAATGTCCCTCTAGTGTGGGCGCAAAGTTTGTATTTTCTCAGTGAAATGCTAAGCGAAGGGTTACTTGCAGTTGGAGATATTGACCCTTTAGGACGACACTTATGCATAGGAAAACATCGGGAGGTTTTAGTACAAATCGCCTTATTGGCAGAAGATGAAGATCTACAAGCAAAACTGGAAGTTCACGGGATTGAAACTCAAACACCCAAACAAGTAGCACCAATCCAAGTACGTCAAGCTGGGGAACTTTCATCTGTATATACCCAAATTGGGCGCAACGATAAACTTGGTTTAACTGGGCGTCCAGTCAGGCGTTTGCGCAGTTTGACAACATCTAGAATCTTTCGCATTCGCGGCGAAAGTATTGTCTTTTTGCCTTCGTTTTCAGATTCCCAGCAGTTCTATTTAACCCTTGATTACCATTTTTTGGTGGATCAACTCAGAAGTGAACTCGCTTACATTCAAAAATATTGGAGCGATTTGGGGCGTCCAACCCTAACTTTCATGTTAACTCACACCATGTTGGAAACGGGCAGTCAGGCGTTGCTTGCTCTGATGCAGGAACTTAAGGATGGTGTTTGTCATGGTGTGCAGGTGAAATTGGGGCGGCTGAATCAGTTGATGCTGACAGCAGCGACACAACGGATCGATTTTCTCCAAGACTTTGAATTTTCCCAATCGTCAGTGAAAGACACTGCGCCTCGTTGCTCTTACCTAGTT
>CAZZYE010001387.1:0-2097 GCA_964658145.1 uncultured Stigonema sp. | reverse complement strand
GAGACGTTGCATGCAACGTCTCTAAACCTGTGAAATCTCCACTGCCCCTACTTGAACGGTATTGATATATAACAAACCAAAATTTAAAACTTCAGATACAAAATCAATATGAGTACGTTAAATTATCGCGAGATAAAAGCAAATAAAAACAGTAAAACTTTTAAAACTCCTCAGTCCCTTAACAGTGCGATAAAGAGTATTTGTGACATCATGCGACGCTCAAATTGTGCTGGCGCAATGCAATATATTCCAGAGTTAAATTGGCTACTTTTTCTTCGCCTTCTGGATGAACAGGAGGCTATTGAAGCTAAAGAAGCAGAAATTGCGGGTATTCAATCCTTACCTTCATTAGTATCACCTTACCGTTGGCAAGAATGGGCAGATCCCAAGGGTTGGAAACGAATAGAGTTACAGATGAGTGGTATGGGAGCATTTGTCAGCTTTGTTAATAATGAGCTAATTTCCTACCTCAAGGGCTTGAAATATCAACACAATTCCTCACATCGTCAGAAAGTTATTAGTGAAATCATGTCTAGTGTGGAGCAGGTACGCATTGATACTGAATCTAACTTACTGGACGTACTAAATAAAATCCACGAAATTAGCAACAAAAATGTAGATTTTACTCATATATTTCCCCTGTCACAAGTATATGAAGGACTACTACTAAAAATGGGGGAGAAATCTCACGACGGAGGGCAATTTTTTACCCCTCGTGAGATTATCCGTGTGATGGTAAATGTTATTGCTCCGCAAGTAGGTGAAACAGTTTACGATCCTAGCTGCGGCACAGGAGGCTTTTTAGCTCAAGCTTATGAGTTTGTCCGCGAATCTTTGGGAACGAATATTTCCGCCACACAACTTGAAATACTCAAGTATCATACTTTTTACGGTAGGGAAAAAGAGAACCTTATTTACCCAATTGCCTTGGCAAATTTATTACTACACGGCATTGATGAACCTCATTTGTGGCATGGTAACACGCTCACAGAACAGGTAATTTATGATGGATTATTTCAAAACGCTCCCAATTTGTTTGATGTAATTCTTACTAATCCACCTTTTGGTGGTAAGGAAGGAAAAGAAGTTCAGAACAATTTTACTTTTAAAACAAACTCAACACAAATATTGTTCTTGCAGCATATAATTGACAGCCTTAAACCAGGTGGGCGTTGCGGCATTGTGGTTGATGAAGGAGTTTTATTTCGGACAAATGAATCATCTTTTGTTCAGACAAAGCATAAGCTACTTAAAGAATGTGACTTATGGTGTATTGTGAGTTTACCTGTAGGCGTGTTCGTAAATGCTGGCACTAGCTTGAAAACTAACTTGTTATTTTTTACTAAAGGCAAACCAACAGAAAATATCTGGTATTATGACCTTTCAGACATTAAAATCAGCAAGAAAACACCCTTAACGCTGGAAAAGTTTGGTGAGTTTTTCTGCTTACTACCAAAGCAAGAGAGAAGTGACTTGTCTCCACGCAGCTGGACTGTATCTCGTAAAGTAATAGAATCTAATAGCTATGATCTGAAGGCGGTGAACCCAAATGTTACTTTTAAAGATGACACTCCAACAAGGGAAGAGTTAATAAACCTGATAGAGGCTAAAGGTTTTGAGATAGTCGAGGCTTTAGCATCTGTTAATAAATCGCCCTTGAAGCGGCGAGAAAAGCGGTGAAACCAGCTTGATGGTTAGTTGATAGTAGTATTTCTAAACACGAACAACTGGACTTTAGACTAAACAGGCGATCGTCAAAACTGAACTTTAGACTAAAGTCCAGTTGTTAATTATCTGTATTTTTTATAACCTCAGCGATCGCCTGGGAAATCGGTAAGCCAGGACAGCGTTCCAGCCAGAAGAACTCGCCAACTGGGTTAACTTCAAGGAATACATGACGACCATCAGGAGTCAAGATAATATCAAGCGCCCCATAGTTTAAACGGAATTCTGCCATGAGTTTGAGCAATTTCTCTTCGACATCTTTGGGCAAAGTATATGACTCCCAAGCGTCGAGTAAGGCGATTCCCTGTTTGCGCCAATCGTAACGGGCCTGATCCAAAGCTTGAGAATCAACCGCAGCCGTCAGCACGCGCT
>CAZZYE010001386.1:0-2098 GCA_964658145.1 uncultured Stigonema sp. | reverse complement strand
TTCCACTCCTCCTGCTGACAGATCTTAATCACCAATCTAATCTAAAATTTAAAATTGCTCCGACTGCAACCTTTATACAGAAAACTTGCTAACAGGAAAAGATTCTGATAACGAAACTTCTAGGGGAACTTGGAGAACCAATCCTTCCCGTGCCATGATCGCACCTGGAAATTTCTTCACCACTTCTTCTCCTACACGATCTAAAAACTCATCATCGTGGGATGGGTCGTGGTGGAAAATCACCAGAGTTTTGACCGAAGCCGCGAGGGCTACCTTCACAGCTTCTTGCCATGTAGAATGTCCCCAACCGATTTTAGGTTTGCTTGGCAAATGATATTCCTCATTGGTATAGGTGGAATCGTAGATGAGGATATCGGCGCCACGAGACAGCCGCAAAACATTTTCATCCAACCTGTCAGGAAAATGTTCAGTATCGGTAATATACGCAGCAGCGCCGCCACGCCAGTTAACTCGGTATCCTACGGCTTCCCCAGGATGGTTCAGCGGTGCGGTTTCTACGGTAATGTCACTAATTTGTATAGGTTGCCCTGGTTTGACGTCGTAGAAATCTAAATTTGCTTGCATAATCTGCAAGGGTACGGGAAAATTGGGATGTAGCATCTGGTCATTCAGGCGTTGTTCTACGGTAGAACCATCAGGAGCGATCGCGCCGTAAATATGAAAAGTATTTCCCTTAACAAACCCTGGCGTAAAGAAGGGAAACCCTTGCATATGATCCCAGTGGGAGTGGGTGAAGAAGATATGAGCTTCTATCGGCATTTTGGGCAACAACGATTGCCCTAAAACATGCAGTCCTGTGCCACCATCGAAAACTAAGCGTTTGCCGCCCACTTGCATTTCAACACAAGGGGTATTACCGCCATAACGAACGGTGTGTGGTCCCGGACAGGGTATACTGCCGCGAACGCCCCAAAAATGCACGGAAAATTGGTTCTCTAACCTAAACATGGGTGTTGCTTGCTGGACTGATTGGGCGATCAATACAAAAATTTTTACTTATACTGTTAAATTTATGCTGTCTCACCAATTTGAGTAGAGGGGGTATTTATTGGTAAAACAGCATACTCTTTTTGAGGCTAGTTTTACTAAATATGAGTGAGGCACTCCAAAAAATTAGCCTCAAGGTTTCTGAGCGTCTTAGTAAGCGTTAACTTTAACGTTGCTCCTACTTTATAACCTAAATTTTGTCGTCATGCATTTAAAGCTCACAATCCGGTTACCCGTTCAGAGAATGGTTCACGGAAACTTAAATTCCCAGTTAGATAATTGCTCCAGTCCAGTTGCATAAGTGAGATTGTATTGCAATGGTGTGATGCTGATCAAGTTTTTCCGGATAACATGTATGTCGAGGGGTAATTCTTGAGGCAAATTTAAACTTATAGGTGGTTCCGCATCTTCTAGAACTTCTCCTGTTAACCAGTAGTAGGTTTTACCACGCGGATCGATTCGCTTGTCAAAAACATCAACATAGTGCCGCACTCCTTGACGGGTGAGAGTGACTCCGGCAATTTCTGACCACTTGACAGCCGGAATGTTAATATTAAGCAACATCAGTTCTGGTAAAGGTTTTTGGGCTAATTGCGTCACGAGATTTTTGGCAAAGTTAGCAGCAGGTTGAAAGTCCTTATAGGAGAAACTGGTAAGACTCAGTGCCACACTAGGAATGCCTTCAATTAAGCCTTCCATTGCCGCAGAAACAGTACCAGAATAAAGAATTTCTGTTCCCAAATTAGCACCTTGGTTAATGCCAGAAAGCACTAGATCGGGCGGAGACTCTAGCAAAGCCCATAAAGCCAATTTTACACAGTCAGAGGGAGTGCCATCGCAAGCCCAAGCTTTGATCGCAGGATGAAAAACCGATTCGACAATTTCAGCCCGAATTGGTTGGTGCAGTGTTAGTCCATGCCCAGTTGCAGATCGCTCTCGATCTGGGCAAACTACACTAACATCATGACCTGCTTCAGCTAAAGTGTTGGCTAGAGTACGTATACCTAGGGCAAAAATCCCGTCATCGTTGCTAATCAGTAATCTCATAATTATCCAATCTCTTATTATGAGTTTTGGTAAAATCTGCAGT
>CAZZYE010001385.1:0-2099 GCA_964658145.1 uncultured Stigonema sp. | reverse complement strand
TATTGGGGAAGCTTTGGAACAAGCGGTAAAATATTGTGTCTGTTTTCACGTTGCCCGATCGTACTGAGTTTGTGGTATAACTTTTGATTTTATCGAACAAGATGTACCTCATTGAATCGCAAACCGCTATAGATAGACAACAGACGGATTATGCCAAACTGAAAATAGTAGTTTAGTAAAATTTACTGGTATTATTTCAGCTAACGTGTATTAAATTTATCAAAAAAACGGTTTCTGCGGGAACACTAGTAGCCCACCAAAGCAACAATGCTTGATTTATGATGATTTGTTCGTAGTGAGGACTTTAGTCCTCAAAAACACGAGGGCTTCAGCCCTCACTACGAACCCAGCAAAGTTGACTTGGTGGACTACTAGTTTCTACCAGCTAGCTTCTCCTCAGCTGCGGTGTGGCTTTGTCGCTGACATTCCAGAGAGACACAGCTATTCGTGCTGACCCCGCATACATCAATCCTCTTGTCAAGCCCACCAACCCCTCCCCTTGAACATCCTTACCCAGTCCGCTTTCACAGGCACTCAGCACGACTAACTCTGCTGGGATGTCGAGGTTAAAGATGTCATTCAGACGCAGGAAGCCTTTTTGGGGTTTGCCTTGTTTGTCAACTAAAGACATTAATATTCCTGATAACTCTGGGTTCACCTCGTCTATAATGCCGTGGGTAGCGAAATGAATGATGCGGTATTGACTCAGTTGTTTGTTAGTTGCCCAGTTGTAGTTAGCATCAAAATCAAAGGCTTGCAGGTGATCTGAAGACGAAACCAGTTTCAAAATCTCTCGTGCTTCTTTGCCTGTGCCAGGAAGACGTTCAAAACTACCACGGTTGAGGTTTTTGGCAGACCGTTGGAGTGCAGACCGTTCTAGGTTGAGTTCCATAGATGAGGAACTATCTTGGGGTTTACCTGTGACTCGCGGATCGTCGGCACTGAATACCGGATCAGCTAAGATGGCTAGGGTTTTGGATGCCATTTTGCGCCCTTTGAGTTTCTGCCTGTGAGTTGCGAGACTGGATACTGAAGGCAAGTTGACGATTTCATGATTCACAATCAGAGGTTGATATTCTGCGGCGGTTGCCGATTTTGTCGGTTTTGTCAACACTGCAAATGGAATCTTATACAAAATCCCATCAGCAACAATTGCTAGGCGTTTTTGCCCTAACTTGTCAGCAACTCTTGCAAGGATAAGTTGACTGAGTTCGCTGGCAGCTTTGGTGGTATCTGCAACAACTTGAGCGTTTTCTTTAGCTTGTTCCTCTGAGTTTGCTGCCTGAATTGGTTGACCGCGTAAAACTGTGCTTAATTTACTTGCTGCTTTTTCTATCTGTTCGCGTCCCGGCAGTTCGTAGGTTTCAAAAGAATTGGGTGTGACTGCCCAAAGATAGCTGTGTTTTTCACCCAAGGAATACTCTAATAACAGAGTGTCTTGATCTAATTGTTGTTGGATTTGGGGCAAGGTCAGGGCGTTAGGATACTTCAGTGCGGCATATTCAGGGTTAGTCGTGCGGATTTTTACCTTGAGTTCTTGCTGTTGGTTGAGAAAATTTTCAAGTTCTTTCTTGGTGAGTGCGATCGCCTGGTCGGATCGTTCTTTTTGACTCGATAGTTGTGACAACAGCTTTTCTCTGGCATCTATTAGCTGCTGCAAACGGCGTGACTCTGCCAGTAAGTTGGGATCAACGCCCTTGCGAACATCCACGTTTGCTTCTGCTAACAGTTCTACCAAACCTCTAGCGCGAGAGCGTTCGCTGGCTTTGAGTGCCAATGCATCGTATCCTTGTGATGGGTTTTGTTTGTGCAACTGCATCAATAGGTCAATGTAGAAGTTGTAATAATTATGTACTGAAGCAAAGTAGGATGTACGCAGTTCTTGACTGGCGATTTTTGTGCGTAAATCTTCAATGATTTTGATGGCAGCTTCAATTTGGGTAAGGGCTTGTTGGAGGTTGCCTTGGTCGCGTTCAACTATAGCGATATTCCGAAGGGTGTTGGCTTCCCCACCCCTGTCGCCGACCGCACGTCTTAGGGGTAATGCTTGGTTGTAGTACTCAAGTGCCTTCTGCTTCTCTCCCAAGTCATTGTAGACT
>CAZZYE010001384.1:0-2099 GCA_964658145.1 uncultured Stigonema sp. | reverse complement strand
TCTGTTCGTTGGCGTTCTTGCTCTGCTTGCTCTGTAGGTATCGGTATCCATTGATTATTTGCATCATACCAACGCACCCACAGACCTGTAACCCCCTCATAGGTTCCTCGCCAAATTCCCAAACCTAGCTCTATTTCTTCTAACCACAGTCGTTGCTTAGGTAATAACAACTCTTGATAACGAGTCCCCTCTATGCGAAAGACTCGCAGTCGATTTGTGTAACGGTCATACACCACATAGTAGGGAACCCGTAAAATTTGTTCATAAACCTGCCACTTAGTTGGGGGCTTGTTGACTTCCCTAAGAGTTTTTCCTAAGTCTTCCTGTTCCGTACCAGGTGAAAGTAACTCTACTACAAGAAATGGAGCAACACCCTCTTGCCAGATGACATAACTCAAGCGCAGATCATCTTGATTGGTTGTGCGAGGTACTCCCAAGACAACATACCAATCAGGTCTTTTGTACCATAAAGGATGGCGCACATCGTAATACAGGTTTAGGTCACTGGCAACTAAAAAGTTATCAGTAGAATAGCTAGTAGGTTGGCAGGTATCGCTAAGCAGTCTGGGTTGAAAAATATGAAATTCGTCTGGCAATCCCGATTCTCCCACTAATTCACTTGGCAAATCATACATTGTGGGCAGGGTTTCTTGCGGTGGTTGGGGGGGGTTAGTTTGGTACATAGCATCATCCCTGTAGCAACTGTTTTGATCCTATCGAATTGCCAGAGCTTTACAATACATCTGCAAATGCTGGACGTAGCCGACGATAACACCATAATCCGCTACAAAACACCAAAACTGCCATCATTGAAGCAACTCCCCACTCGCCCCAATGCTTGACCTCTCCCACTAAAACTAGGTCACGATAAACTTCTACAATTGTTGCCATTGGATTTAACCAAAAAACCCAACCCCGCCATTCCTGCGGAATTGCTGAGGCAGGATAAATAATCGGTGTCAAATACATCCAAACATTTAAAACGACTGCCAAAGTCTGGGGAATATCCCGCAAAAACACAGTTAGTCCCGCCGCCAAATAACTCAACCCAGCTGTTAACAATAACTGCGGTAGCCATACCAGAGGTAACAGCGCCAAAGTCGTATGTAAAGTATGAGAAGTTAGCGCTACAAAAAAAATCAACCCCATTAAACCAAAAGAACTTTCAATAAAAGTTGATAAAATTGTCACCAACGGTAACAAAGTCAAGGGAAACACCACCTTCTTGACTAAATTCGGCTGTCCTACCACCGAACTAGCCCCTTGAATCAAACCACTACTAAACGCAATCCAAGGCAATAACCCTGCAAATAGCCACAAACCAAAGGTGAAGTTATTTTCTGGTAAGCTTTTGACGCTCAGCTTTACCTTCAGTACAATTGAGAACACATAGGTGTAAATCAGTAGCTGTGACAACTGATTCAACAAAGGCCATAGATTGCCTAAAACAGAACCCTTATAACGCGCCTCTAAATCGCGCCGTACCAGAATTCTCAGCAAGTCAAACTTTGCCCACCACCTTTCAGGAACTGGCAGAATGCGCCTCAGCCTTTCTGCCTTACGGACAACTCCTCGCATCGTTTGTAACAATTCCACTTTCCTCTCTCACTACCTACACACGCAATTTTCCTCAATGAAGCTTGCTTTCTATAGGATTCCTATTTAATTTTTGAAATACACGTAGGGTGGGCTATGCCGCACAAAACCAGGATCTGGTGGGCATTGCCCACCCTACACTACGTATATATTTTTCACGCTATAGGCGCACGGATTCCTATATGAAAGTTCCTGTTGTTTCCTTTTTGGAAAAATTGCTACTAACTAAATGCACCAAAATTGGTTTGTTAATTTTACAATAAATCGGTAATAAACACAGGATTTTTGTACTTTAACTTCAGCTTTGGTTTGCTAAGTCAAACTATCTGGATCAATTCCTAACATTTCTGGCTCATCACTTAACAACCGAGTTGCATCGGGCATCTGTTGTTCTAGCTGTTGCGCTGTGACAAACATCTGCATGTACCTGCTTACTTATTTATTTAATTTTAGTCATTTGTCATTAGTAACATCTCCCCCAACTCCCCTGACTCCCCCCACTC
>CAZZYE010001383.1:0-2102 GCA_964658145.1 uncultured Stigonema sp. | reverse complement strand
GTAGAAGGTTGGGCGGCGATCGTCCAGTGGGGTGGTGTGCGCTTACGAGACTTAGTTGTACTGGTGCAGCCCAAGCCCAGCGCTCGTTATCTCTACTTCAAGTCCGCTGATGGCTATTATGAAAGTTGGGACATTGCCTCAGCGCTACATCCCCAAACTCTCATGGCATATCAGAAGAATGGAAAACCTTTATCGGTTGACAATGGTGCCCCCCTACGTCTAGCATCTCCCGTCAAGTTGGGCTACAAGCAGAGCAAATGGGTAACTCAGATAACATTGCTTAGTAGCTTACCACCAACTAAAGGCTTTTGGGAAGATCAGGGCTATGAGTGGTTTGGTGGACTGTAGATTGTCTCTGCTGAGACTCTTAGGTAACACTCATGGTAAAGACAAGAGGACAAGAGATGGTGATAAAAGACTTGGGTGACTATATCAATAGCAGTGTAAGTGTGATGTCATACCTAACCTTACTTTTACCCAGCAAGTCATTAACGTGCTTCTTAAAATAGACATTCTTCAACTAGCTCAATGCATTACAGGAAAACCCGCCATTGTGGTTGATGGTGCCGATGGTGGCTGGGGAGTACCTATTGTTTTGGACAGTAATGTTGCTGCTGGTTGTGATGGTTGTGATCAAAGTTTCTCCTTAACCACGCATCTGGTCAAGAGTTTTGGTTGTAAGCATTCTCGCCGTTTTGACCATCCGCTATCTGTGGTGGCGATCGCTCTCTACCCTTAACCTCAGCAATCCTCTAGAGGGCGTGTTTAGTTTAGGACTGTTCTTTTGATAACTGCTTCGGAAGTTGGCACAGAGGTCGCACTGACTCAAAAAGGTTTCCCAGATGTTAGAGCAGATGAAACCTTACCCTTGCACTTGGAATTGATAGAAGATGAGCTAACCATCTGGGGAGACGTAACTCGAAAGGTTTCAACGACCAGTTTCCCACCGTGCAAATTATTTTCAAATCACTGAACCTAAGCCAAGAACGACGCTTAGTGGAAATCCTGTTTTGTCGTTCGGGACAGTGGAGGAGCCGTTGCACTCCTGGAGAGTTTCAATCACTTTGGCTACTCTCCAAAATCTTGCTAACACCGCGAGTTGTCTTTAATCGTAAGGTAGAGACGAGCGCAGTTTCCATCAATCAAGTTTAGCCGTTGCCGCAATTGGTAAAAAAATCGATTTTGCCAATCGAAGCTAGAGAATGTGAGTTTGATTATTTCTCAGCATCTTATCAACAAACTTTCAGCATATTTTTTATTAGTTATCTCAGAATGAATGTGTGAGAAGCTCTCAGCAAAATCTTGTGAAGCAATACATATCTTCGGAGGCTAATAGTTATGACAAGCGATGCTCAATATATCACACTGACAGACAATAACTTTCAACAGGAAGTGCTTGAAGCTAAGGTTCCCATACTGGTAGAATGTTGGGCTACCTGGTGCAATCCATACTACTTAACCAACCCTACTCTAAGTGAACTGGCGGCTGATTTCGCGGAACAAGTTAAAGTCGGCAGGCTGAATATCGCAGTTTTTGCGCGAATTGCAACGCATTATCACATTCGGGCTGTGCCTACGCTGCTTATTTTCAATAACAGGGAAGTCGTGAGCCAGGTAATTGGTGGAGTTCCCAAAGCGGTGATCGCTGCAAAACTAAACTTTCTGCTTCAAAGCAGTTATTTAAGCCGGAGCAGAATGGCATAATATATGGATTTTCTACAGGTTAATCAGCTTCCAGATAGTTTGCAAACTGTTGTCTCTTCCAAGGAGCTAGCGGCTGGACAAGTCCTTTTCTCTCAGGGTGAACCAACAGAGGCTATCTTTGCTGTGGAGTCTGGTTGCATCAAGTTAGTTCACTACACCGAAGAGGGAAAATTAATCAATCACTACAGTGTTAGAACTGGTGAGAGCTTTGCTGAGACTGCATTGTTCAATAACGCTTATGATTGTACAGCAATTGCCGACGTTCCTTCACAGACCTTGATATTGCCCAAACAGCATTTTTTGACTGCTCTGAGGCAACATCCAGACTTAGCAGAGGCTTTCATAATGCAGTTAGCGCAACACTTGCATGAGAACAAAATCTTGCTAGAGTTGCGGAG
>CAZZYE010001382.1:0-2104 GCA_964658145.1 uncultured Stigonema sp. | reverse complement strand
ATTCCCTACTCCCGTACAGACGTTCCGGCGGAACGTCTCTTCCCTACTCCAAAACCCTTGACGCTGTAGGGGGCAAATTCTTAACAGGAGACACTTCTTCAAACACCCCTAGGTCGAACCAAAAAGTCGTACCAATGCCAACTTCACTTACCAGACACATCTTACTGTGATGCTTTTCCATAATATTTCTCACAATTGATAGTCCCAAACCGGTGCCTTCTAGAGTGTGAACTCGGTTTTCTACTCGGAAGAAGCGGTCAAAAATTGCTTCTTGGTCTTCTTGCGCAATGCCAATTCCAGTATCAGAGACTTCCACTCGCACTTGCTGTGGGCGATCGCCTTCTTTAAGCTTTGATTTGATTTGGTAGGCGCGGAGGGCAACTTTTCCACCCATCATGGTGAACTTGAGGGCATTACCAACCAGATTAGCCAATACTTGCACCAATAAATCATAATTACCCACTACTTGCGGTAAGTTAGGAGCAACTTCCTGAATAAGTTCAATGCCTTTATCTTTAGCATTCAGTTGATAAGTCCGCAGTGTCTGTTCGATCGCTTGTGCCAAATCCACTCCATCTAAGTTGTAGCGACGACCAGATTCAAGTTTTGACAAATCCAAAACATCGTTGACCAAACGGGTTAGTCGATCAGTTTCATGATTGACAGTTTGCAGAAACTCCCGTCGTTGTTCTGTACCCAAGTCTTCGCCGTACTCATGTAAAGTTTCAATAAAGGATTTGATGTTAAATAGAGGGGTTCGCAGTTCGTGAGAAACGTTGCTAATAAATTGACTTTTTGCCTCGTTCAGTTCAACCTCGCGGGTAATATCTTGCACGGTCATAGCAATGCCTTTGATACTCTCTCGTTGTAGGTTGAGAACTGTAGTTAGCAGAATGCGGACAGTCCGTTGAGTGGTTTGGCTGAGGTGAATACGGAACTCAGCGCTTTCACATTCCCCTGCTGCCATTTGGGACAAGGGACGGGTAATTTCCACTCGCATCGCTGACGGTAAAAGATCCAAAACATTCCCGGTCAGGAAAT
Source organism: uncultured Stigonema sp. (assembly GCA_964658145.1). Lineage (GTDB taxonomy): Bacteria > Cyanobacteriota > Cyanobacteriia > Cyanobacteriales > Nostocaceae > Stigonema. The sequence goes on along the minus strand of CAZZYE010001382.1, from coordinate 1,063 downwards.
CAATCCCCTCCCAGCCGAAAATTCGTCGCGCTGTGGGGTTGACTAAAATCACCTGCATGTTGTTGTCTATTAGCACTGCACCATCAGCAATGGTGGAAACCAGGGTTTCCAGCTTGGCTTTTTCTGCAGTCAGTTCCTCAATATTTTGTTCTTCATAGCGCTCCAAACGCTCTGCCATTTCATTAAAATTGAGAATTACCTCTCCTAGTTCGCCTCCTAGTGGTAAGTTAATTCGCTGCTTAAAATTTCCCGCAGCAATTTGTTTCACCCCTACAAGCAGTTCTTTAATTGGCTTGGTGATCGTCAAAGCGTTAATGACCCCTGCCAAAATCACCATTACCCAAATCGTGATAAAAACGGCAATAGTGACATCGCGGGTGAAATTTGTGGAGATGACTGCGGTTGGGTTAGGGTTAATGCCGATCGCCAACACACCAAGGTATTTGCCATTAATAGTCAGGGGAACAAACACATCGGTGACTTCCCCGTCTGGTGACTGGTGTTGCCGCACCATCGGTTTTTCTGCATCAGCAGCGTAATCCTCTGGCAGTTGTATCCGCCGTTCTATACTAAGGGAGGTTTCCACCTCTGGTTCCCAAAAGGGAAGACCGTAAAAAATGTTTCCATTTTCATCAGCGTAAAGCATATAACGCACACTAGAGGTGCTGCTGTAAAAGCGCTGGGAAAATTGGGCAACTTCTTTAAGATTGTGGTCAGCAATCAGTGGGGAAACATTAGAGGCAAGCAGTAGTCCAAGGTCACGACCGAAGCGAGTGTCATTCAGACGCGCATCCTGCTGAATTGTATTGACTGCCCAGAAGGTCAAACCACTCATTACCAGAGATACCACTAAAGTGGCGACAGCCAAAAGCTTGGTCTGGAGGGTAAACTCAGACCACCAATTTGCGATCGCTTCTCGAATTGTTTTCAAAAGAGCCAGCATTTCAATAAAAAGTTGTTATAGCGGTGGTCGTTCGCTTAAAATACAACTTTAATCATGTAAAAGTATATAGTGTACAATGTAGCAAATTCGTGGGGTATGGCTAATGGCTAATGGCTAATG
>CAZZYE010001381.1:0-2108 GCA_964658145.1 uncultured Stigonema sp. | reverse complement strand
CTACTAACTGTTCTTTCAACAAATTAAACTCCAACAATGTATCTGCGGTTTTCTTAATTAAATCAAACTCTAAACCTGATTTTTCGGAAATATCGAGTAGAGTATGGTTGCCATCTGAAAAGTTTAAAATCCATAACATTGCCATTTCAGTTTTCTTTGTATCAGTCAGTCCACCGATGGCGCTGTATAGACCTCTTTTGCCTAACTGTGGTTCACATTTAGGATTTTGGTTTAAGTATTTTTTGTTGTTCTCTAAAATCTGCAAAATCGCCAGAATTTTCGACAATGAATCGGCAAGGTATTGGGGTTGCACAAGCTCTAGATTATCTGCCGATGTATGATATTGAGGATAAGTTCCATGAGGCGATCGCATAAAACAGCCCACTGGTAGGTTAAATCCTGGTGAGCAAAATTGCCGCTCGTCATAGCCATAGGGAGAGAAATCTAGGACTTCATAATCTTGACCTGAGCGTTGCAATACATGAATCACGGCAAGGTCAATTTCAGCATTACCTCGACGGCTTTTTTTGTAGTGAGACTTGCCAGGATCGCCTAGACAAGTCAGAACTAAACCGTGTTTGATTTTGTCAACGTGAGTTTCGTTCAGCGCTAGCCAAGTAATAGAACCAATGGTTCCAGGAATAAAGATAAAGCGATAAGAGTGAGAGGGTGAAATTTGGTCTAGATGTTTAGCTAAGAATGTTGCTAGGGCAATACCGGAGAGATTATCATTAGCAAGTGATGGATGACAGGAGTGACAGGAAATTAAAATTTCATCTTCTTTTTCTCCTTTGATGTAATACTCGCCATAAGTTAAGTGACCATCTTTTAAGTCAGAATCAATATAGACTTCATACTCTTCGTCTTTTAGTTCCAATAATTGATTTTCGCTGAGACAAAAGCCCCAATTCTCTTTATAGTACGAAGTTCGATAAGGAATCCAGTCAGGGCGATCTGGTAGTGTAAATAGATGTGCCTTTAAATCATTTAAAGGCATCTTTTTATGAATAGGTACACTGTAATTTAATACATGAAGGTTTGATTTCTGAAAATCCACAATTTTTTCGCCATTGGAATTTTTAATGTAAGCGTCTCTGATATTCCATTCTTTAGGAACCGTCCAATCAAATACTTGAGTTCCACTCTCAACTTCATTGATAGTTAAGGGAATATGTTTTTGAAGCAAATGGAGGGTTTTGCGTAATCCATCACCAGTAATACTACGGCAAAGAGGATATAAGTCAGTTATTAATTCATACGTCTGCTTGCTAACTTCATTCACGTCAATGCCCATCCCTGTATGAGTTGTCATCACCTTGCCCACCTAAATTACAGTAGAATTTTTACGTTATTCCCTTGTTCTCTAGTTTCCTACTTGGGAATGCAGTAGTAAAGACACCAGCTGGCAGATTGCGTCAGATAGCTCTATCATGCCTTCAATTGACTTGAACTACCACCCACTTACCTAACGACCCGATTCTAGCCTATGCTGGTTTCGTAAGGCTAACAGCAAGGGTACACAAAAAGATAGTATAATAATCCAATTCATATGAAGAATCCTTTGTTTTAAACTTAGTATTCCCATAATGGGCTGATTTTTTGCAAGCTACAAACAAATTCATCTATCTGGGAATAGCTTTGTTCTTTGAGGTTGTAGATTTTGGTCAGCCCCTCTTGAAGAGCAAGCATGATATGTGGGAGGTGGGTGTAGTAGCGATCGCCAATGGTTTCGATAGATGAGTTTAAAGTGGGTCCCTTGTAAAGTGACAGGTGGTTCTGTAGTGCTGCGCAGCGTTCTTGAAAAAAGCACAAAGACCAAGGGACGCAATAATGTGGCTTTTTGGGGAATGTAAGAGCGATCGCGGGAACTCATCACTTTTACTGTTCAAGGCGATCGTCGCACAGTCCAGGAGAGTGCGATCGCAAACTGTGCGCTTTGGCACTCAAGGTAAACGAACAGCCTACACCAAATTCTTAGCAAGCTGAGTATAGCGCTGTTGCGCCTCTGTAGAGCGCAACGCGAGCGTAATCGCTTTTTTGGGACTAACAACAATTGCTAACAGGACTTACGCAACTGGCACAAGCAATGGCGCGGCGTAGCCGCGTCG
>CAZZYE010001380.1:0-2108 GCA_964658145.1 uncultured Stigonema sp. | reverse complement strand
CCCACTCCCGTACAGACGTTCCGCCGGAACGTCTCTTCCCTACTCCCCACTCCCCACTACTGATTATGACTGCAACCTTGACTCGTCCTGCTTGGACAAGTGAGTTGGAAATTGAAATTATCGACAAACTTATAGCCCAGTATGCTCCTCAGTTTCCCACAACTCGCTTGCACACACCCCGACCACCTATCAAGCAAGAAGAATTAGAAAATTTTTGCCGCTTTCGCATAGGTGGTGCAGCTCACGACTTGTATATAGTGCAAGTTTGTGGTAAAGTAATAGACCAAATTCCCGATCCAGAACTGCAACTATTTTTGAGCCGCCAAATTGGCGATGATGGAGCGCACGCTCAACATACCCGTCAACGAATATGGGAATTAATAGGACACGATCCCATTGCCCAGATACAGCAGAATGTGCAAAAGCACTGGGATTTCATGGAAGACTTACCTCATCGTAACTGGTTAGGGTTCATGGCGTTTGAGTTGCACTACGAGCTGCATATTGTTGCTCAGTTGATTTTGAATAGCCGCACAACAAAAATCAACGACCCAGAAACAGGAAAATTTGGTGTTGAGAAAATTATCCCTGATGAAGCATATCACCGTTTGGGGGTCTTAGCTTGGTGGCAACGCAAGTATGAGCAAGCATATCCCACTCAAAAAGAGGAAATAGCAGCACAACTCCTTGAACTAGACGAAGAAGGACAGCGGCGACGCAATACTTACCTTCACGAGTATTGGGAAATTATCCACCGCGCCACAGGTGCTCTAATTCAGGGATTACCAGCAATTTACGATGCATGGCGGCGAGAGGTGCTGGCATACTTTTTGGATATCCCCGTTTCCCAACTCCCTAAGTTGGTAAGTGTTAGTGAGTAAACAGATTTAGAAAACGTTCTCCTCTTTTCTTCCCCCTTTTTTTTAGAAGGGGGCTTTTTTAAAATTATAAGAGACTTTTATGACTGCAATCTTGAGTTGCGCTCTTGTTAGCAACTAATAGACATCTCCCAAAAACAATGTAGAGACGCGAAATTTGAGCCAGCGCTACAGGAGGGTTTCCCGCAACTCACGGCGACTGGTGAGTCCAGTGCGCATGAGGAGGGTTTCCCGCAACTCACGGCGACTGGCGTGGGATGTTCAGATCTTCAGGCAGTGACGCTTCTAACTGAACCGTATTGAGGCTGTTCACTCTCATGGCTTTAACCTCATCCTAGAACTGAACTGGGTTTTCTGCTAGAGGTACACAGCTTATGGCTAGCTGCAAACAAGGGCATTTTTGCAAAAACTCAGCAGCTTTGCGTTCTGCATCCGGGTTATTAGTATGTGCTGGGGTAGGTCGGATAATGCCATTAAACAGGTCATCTAAACCGTATGGTATGAAAAATTGCCATTGCCCTTGAGGGTCTAAACGGACACCAATAGCGGCGGTAGTGTGTAGCCAATTTGTGATCCCATCCTCAGTGCTACTGTAAGTTCGACCACCAGAACGCCAACGAGCAAAACTGGCTTGATTTTTGACATCAAACTTGTAGTTGGGAAATTGTTCTGTGAGAGTTGCCTTCGCTGCTAGTTCTTGGGAACGGTCTCCTTCTGCGTCAAAAAATGCAATATCAAAGTCGTTAATGACTAACCCACACTCCTCGCCAAAGATTGAACGCCAAACAGTGTTTCGCACTGCACCCCCTGCTAGCCACCAGTTGGAGAGATTAACTTGAGCGATCGCAGGTAATACGATGCCAATAGGTGAAACAGCTAGAAGCATCTGTAAGCGAGTGGGACTATTCATAAAAGTTACAATTAATCGGAGTCTGAACTAGAAGCACGTATCTTTTAGCGGCTAACTTCCTTGACCTCAATCACTTGGAGTATTCCAATAAATAAATGATCCAATCTTGTGGGGTGGGCATAGAAAGCCCGCCCAATTGGCAGGCTTTCTATGCCTGCCACCACAAGAAAAACAGGGCACTTTTTTAGTTGGAATACTCTTAGAGAAAATTGCTTGATCTTAAATCCATATTGCCGTGTTCCTGTCAATGCTTAAGTTTTATATTGTCTGGTCAAGTGTCTGGTTTGTAAAATCTATTGTCTGGTCAAGTGTCTGGTGTG
>CAZZYE010001379.1:0-2111 GCA_964658145.1 uncultured Stigonema sp. | reverse complement strand
GGGGGGTTAGGGGGGATCTTTCAAGGATGAACATGGTTAACCAAACCGTATTGAGGGATGTTCTATCTGTTATATCAAAGGCTCAATGCAAAATGGGATGAATAATATCACATTTTTTTGAATCGAAATTTTTGTGGCAATTTTCTTTACAATAAATTTAATTTGTCATCAGTTACATCGGCAGAACCATTGAACATGCTTGGTTGCAATAAGTACTTAAGCTGTCTTACCTACTTCATGCTGCATTTGGTGATATTTCCAAAGCTTGCCGCGTCGTAGCAGCAGATCTTGATAATTTCCCTGCTCCACAATATAGCCCCCCTCAAGCACAACCACCTTATTTGCTTTGGCAATTGTGGAAAGTCTATGGGCGATTGTAATCACTGTTCGACCCACAGAAAGCTTTTCTAAAGATTCCTGAATTAACCGCTCCGATACAGAATCTAAAGCACTTGTTGCCTCATCCAAAATCAGAATTTCTGGATTGCGCAGTAAAGCACGAGCGATCGCAATTCGCTGCCTTTGTCCTCCAGACAACCGGACTCCGCGATCGCCTAATTCTGTATTAAAGCCTTGAGGCATTTCCTCAATAAATGAGAGCGCATTCGCTAGTCGAGCTGCTTCTCGAATTTCAGCTTCACTTGCTCCTACTGTACCGTAAGCAATATTGTTCCAAACAGAAGTGTTAAAAATAAATGTATCCTGACTGACCACAGCCATCTTGCTGCGTAGGGAGTTGATTTCAAACGAACGCACATCCACTCCATCAATGGAAATGTTTCCTTCTGTTGGATCGGAAAATCGGGGAATTAAATCAGCCAGTGTTGTTTTACCTGCTCCTGACGCTCCAACGAGCGCTGTCATTGTTCCTCGTTGAATGGTGAGCGTAATATTATGTAACACTAAATTACTTGGATCGTAGCCAAAATCTACAGATACTAGGTCTATTGACCGCTTTAAGCCGCTAAACGCAATATTGCCGTTTTGAAAGTAAGTTTTATTGTCAGTTCTCAAAAGTTCCTTAACGTTTTCTAGCGAACCTTTCAAACTGTTAATTAACGCTACTGCCCCGTTAATATCCTGAATGCTTGGTACGGCGCGAACCAGGATAAAGAAAAATGTCAGTAAGTTAGCAGGTGGTAGCGTCAGTTGAGTGAACGAGAACAGAATCAAACTCAGCAGAACAGTAGTAGATATACAGTCAGCTAAAGGCTTTACCATTGACCAAGCCTTGACAACTTTAATTGAAGAATTAAGTAAATTATGACTGGCTTTGTAAAAACGGTTTCGCTCAAATTCTTGTGTACCAAATGCGTTAACAGTACGAATACCGTTAATAAATTCTACTGTTGTTGAGTTGAAAATCCCGTTAGCATTTGAAATTCCAAAACTTGTTTCTCGTATCCGGCCATTTAGTGTTCCCAATCCTACTGCCAAAAGTGAAAATACTAGCATTGTAATGATTGTCAGAGGCGGCGAAATCCAAAACATGCCGATAAAGTAGACAGCCACTGTCATACCTCTGGTAAACATGAAAGCAGCACCACCAAAGACTTGTTTTATCCTTTCGATTTCTGTCGTCATCGTATTAACGAGTTCGCCAGAACGGGTTTTTGCAAAGTAACTTAGTGGCAAGGCTTGTAGCTGTTCAAACATCTGCTTACGCAGGCGATCGGCAAGATTTAGTTGAGTTGATTCAGTGTAGATTCCTGCAAAGTAGTTGAAGGCTGAACGCATCCAAGTACTTAATAAAATCAAACTAGATATTACGTATAAAGGATTAAGTGTCGGTATACTATGAATCCATGCGTCTAACCACGCAATACCTGTTTTGGCTGCGACATTTGGAGTGGTTAAGCCTTGCAAAAAGGAAAGTAGAAAACCAATACTGACACCTTCAAAGGTTGCTCCCAGAAATGAAAAGACTACAGCTAAAATTGTAATTTTGCGAAAGTGCTTAAACTCTTGCAATATCAAATAGTTTTCTTTCCAAAAATTGGTAGCCTTGACTAGATTCTTTGCCAGATTGCGGAGTGTTTTAGAATTCAGATGCATCGGTATTTTTCTAATTGCTAATTGCTAATTGGGGAATTGGGGAATTGCTAATTGCT
>CAZZYE010001378.1:0-2114 GCA_964658145.1 uncultured Stigonema sp. | reverse complement strand
AAAGGGAAGAAGCCCGATTCGGAGAACGAAGCGAACATGCCCCCCTCGGCCCCTCCACGCAAAAGAGCCGGTCTGCACCGCACAATCAAGCCAAAACTCTTCCCAAACCTCTTCTCAGTCTAGCAGCCCCGAAAGAAGAAAACACGCTTAACCGGCAAAAGAACGCTGCAACAATGACTACAAAATCTAACAACTTGGCCGGGGATGTCTTTGACAAGTCTGGCAATCCCACATCCACTCCGCCTCAAATTAAGGCACCTATTCGGCCATATGCTCGACTTCGAGCCCAGAGGATGATGGGTTCCGGGAAAATTTACGCAGCAAAGATCTTTGACCGTAAGTATCCTGCTCGCTATTGATTTTGAATGCGCTTCTAATAATGGCAGCTGCCGAGGTCAGGATTGGGGATGCCAGGCACGATGTGATGTATGGTTATGCTCCGTGGGGCACTGGAGGCGGCGAGTCCGGGGCCGCTGGGTGGGAGATTGTGAGGTTTGGGGTCGGGGACGGGGATGGTGATGATGGAGCCGGTGAAATTTTAAAGGGCTTTCTCGATAGTCGCCCGCGGTGTGGTTCTGGACGCTTGGGTGCGGCCGTTGCTAAGGAAGACAACGAGGATAGCGGCGTTGTTCTTGCCGATTTTGCGGTTTTTATGGATTGAGTTATCAAACCGTCCTGGATAAATGAAGCAATGACGAGTATCACGGTTCCCAATCGACATTGAGCGTGAAGTTGTGATAATGCCTATTTACAAGAATTTTCCTAACAGCGGTTAGCGTGTTACAGCCAAACATAGATTCATTTATATACGATCTTGGGAACCCCTTTACAACACTACTTGTAGCTTCTCGGAGTAAGTAGTGAGGTGCTGTGGGGCTTTGGTTGGTTGGTGAGGATAGATAGATCGGTAAAAAGCAGATTCTTGAGAATGCCCGGCCGACCTTGAAGCGATCTTTCCGCCTTCGAATACTGCACTATCGTCTGGTCGTCGTGCGGCTTTGGTGTTTATATCAACAGGCTTTGGGCAGCATGGCCCGCGACTTTAAGCTTCAAGATGTTGTTTCCACATCCTGCGCATTTGAAATATGCGGATACTGCCCTGACTCCTGCGATCAGACTCGATGATTGTCTGTCAACACCGCTTAATACACCCCTGTGGCCAATGCTGGCTTCGGACTAACGTTACCCAAGTCAAGTGTTCCTAGGTAGTTCTCTCACCTCCTATTAGCAACCTCTAGGTAAGAGCTAGTGCTGGCGCTACCGGAAACCCATCGTGACGACTGATTGCTGAATTTGTGACAGCTTCCGCTTTTTCTATTACCCTGAAAGATGGCCATCTGTTCGAGAAGATTGAAATCGACACCAAGCAATGGAACGGCTCGCAAAGGGCAGTACGCCCCTCGTCCTGTCGGCCATCGACATTGCTCTTAAAAGCCTGTGGCAGCTATCAGAACGACGGTAAGCGGATCTACAACCTGGCTGGGTATGTTTGAGTGAAGGATGCTGCAACTAGTATGTAAGTGACCAGGAGCTTTTTCAGCGCAAGAAGTTTTGTTGACTTGTCTTCTGGAATTTTACGTTTTAGCTGCCGTCCACATACGACGAACAAGCCACTCCTGGCGCAATCAAATGACGAACCTACAGCTTCTGCTGACAATGAAGAGACTTCAAAATGAGAGGAGAGATAAAGCAAGATGCGGACCGTGTTGTTGATCAACCAGCCTATATCTGATACGACTGCGTCAACTGTGATTCTGTTCTCGAATCTGTTTGTCCCGAGATAGTACGAGCAACTTACCACTGCGTTACGCTATCATAAACAGTTTAGTTCCTTGGGTCCAACAAATCCTTTCTTTTGTGGTTGCAAACCCTCCCAACAGGTGCAGCAAGGGCTTTAGCTCTTTTTGCCCACAGCCAATCTGAGGACATGCACAAACTTCACGCACCAAAAGACCGATTTACAACTCTATTTTGAAATTTCGACCATAAGTTCATATGGATTGGTCAACATGAAATTGAGATGCGATGCCACTATTCAAAACGAGACTTAAGGATGTCACTTAAATGGCACCCAGAGGACCCCCGCACAATATCTGAAAAGAGGCTGGGCGAAA
>CAZZYE010001377.1:0-2117 GCA_964658145.1 uncultured Stigonema sp. | reverse complement strand
ACTAATAGCCTGTACTCCATCATTTATTTGCTGACTCAAGTGTGATTTTAAATCGCTTACATTCTGCTTAATCTCGTTAAGTTGCGATTCTATATTTGAGCGAACGAGTTCAACCTTGGGAGCAATTATCGCTTTGACTTCATTACCTAATATAGCAGCCATGTTCTTGGCTGCCGTTTCCACGGAACCTACCCAATTTTGAAGTGCAGTATTTTTTATTTCAGGTGTAGGGCGACTAGTGATATTTTCTAGTCCCCTAGTTAATTTCTCAAATGTACTTTGCTGTTGATTAAGTGTTTCTTTCAAGTTGAAAATCTCTGTAGTTAAGCTGGCAATATTCTCATCGGCTTTTGGTTGTGATTTCAGAGAATCAATTACCTCTTGTTGCTCTTGAATCTTTTGCTGCAAAGTTTCAATTTTTTCTGTTAAATCCTCTACTGAATTAATATTTTTTGACTCCTCTTGCGCAAGAGGAGTTTGTTTTTGACTTTGAGATAGTTCTAAAATATCTGTCTTAACTTCGCCATCTTTAGCATGATAAACGGTATTTTTTCCAATTTTTATTTTGACTGAACCGCTTAATTTTAGAGGCTCAGATATTGCTTTATCAAGGAGTTTGATAGATTCGTTGGTCATCTTGTTTTTTGTTGGTTCCTGCCCAATAGAGCATTCATAAACCGTTGCAGCACCTATGTGAATAGAAATATCCTTGCTAGGGTCAAAACCTTTTATTTCGCCTGCCTGTTTAATTCTATTTAAAAGGGTTTTTAGTACTTCTAAATAGTCCTGTTTGGCTTGATTTGCTTCTGAGGGATCAATCATGTATTTGCCTACTTAAAACTGATGACCACAAAAGGCGGACAGAGCCGAGGGAATCATGAAGCGCGTAAAAAGCCCGGATGCTGTTCCCACGATGCTTGCAGCAGTCTCAGGGGAGCCAGCAACGGAGAGAAATTGAGAGAAACTGGCTTTTACCCAAGAATTTAGCTTTGCTTGCTCAATACGCTTAACTAAGTTTGGTAAGCTCAACAGAGCTTGGCACATCATGACATCAGGGTAACAAGTCCCCTTTGCAAACATAAAGATCGCTTGTGCCAATTGATCGCCAGCGTTCGAGAAGAAGCCGCCATCGCTATTTCCCGTTGTTAATTTAAAATTGCGGTTAAGAACTATAGCAAGTTGACGCGCCATTTCTGCATCAGTTTCACTGTGCAGAAAATCGATAGGATTGGCGATCGCTGATTCCTTGAACCCTGGGGCAAGTACAGTAACGTTGTATCCTCGCTCTACTGCATATCCAGCTAGCTTAGGTGTCTGTCCTTTTGCAGAAGCGGTGGCAGATTCTTGATGAGAGTATTTGAAGTCGTACAAGATAATTGGCAACCCTTGATCTATGGCAGATCGGATTAATGGGTTGATCATCGAAAATGTTTTCCCACTGCCTGCACCGCCACAAACCAGAATACCGCGCTGAGCATCAGGCAAATACAGCCTAGATGCATCTTCAGGTAAGTAAACGATTTTCTTGTTTGTGAGGATTTCAATCTGAGTGTTTTTGGGTGTGCCGATAAACAACGCCACCCGATTATGCTTGCGTTCCTGGATCTGCCTGCAAGCTAATTTACGTGCTGTTTTCTTCTCCTTCACTCCTGCCCACCGAGCGCGAGCTAATTTCAACTGACGATCTCTCCCGTCAAACATTCGGACAAATATCAAAGCAAAGATGCAAAAGATGAACGCAAGCCCTATCGGAGAGTAGAAAGTTCTCTGTAATTCAGGCGGAATAATTTGATTGAAATCTACTTGAGACTTAATATTAGTCTTTATCATGAAACCTCGCTGTTCGTGTGAAAACCGGATCTGAGACGGGACGGGAGGAAACACGACACGATCGCGAAGCTCGACCGACTGAATCTTCTGTCCGGGCGGCACGTTATGTTCGTCAGCTTCCCCCCAAAAGTGACTGCAAGACTTCGCAGTTTTAGCTGGTGTGAGCTAAAAGGAATGCCGTGCGTACTGACCTTTTATCCAGACATAAGCTGTTTCCAGTTATAGTTTTCTACCTCTAATTCTTTGATTCGCTGTTTTAATTTTCTATTTTCTTTTATCAAATCTTT
>CAZZYE010001376.1:0-2118 GCA_964658145.1 uncultured Stigonema sp. | reverse complement strand
TATTTTCCATGTTGCTCTATTCTGTGCAGCTTCTTAGAGAATTGGTATGACAATGTTAATTTATTCACTTTACTTTACATTTCTTGAGAAACAGGCTCGCTTGTGCATAAATTGATTTCACTAACCCCTAGTAAAGATGAGGAAACAGATGAAGGATTTTGGTTTTAGCTTTCGCGGGAGCGAAGCCTGCTGCAATCTTCTCACTTCATCCTGCATCACGTGGCTTGAGTCTAAACTTCAGTTTCTCAAGTGCCATTACCATTAAAAAACGGAGTTAGTATCACATGAATCATACTGATTTACCATCTAAACAGTTAGACCAGTTGCTAAAGCAAACTCTAAACTTTGAATATGGTATTTTAGAAGCCCAAACGCTCAAAGTGGTTCAACAGCGCACCAACGAAATTAAGACGCTAATGCGCCGTAATTCTCAAGATATTATCGATATTGGACAGAAGCTAATTGAGGTGAAGCAGCATCTAGGACATGGAAGCTTCAGAAATTGGCTTAAGTTTGAGTTTAATTGGAGTGTCTCAGCCGCCACCAAATTTATGCAGGTTGCAGAGCAATTCAAATGCGTAAATTTTACGCATTTGAATATCACTGCTTCAACTCTTTACCTGATCGCTGCCCCTTCTACACCTAAAGAGGTCAGAGCAGAAGTCCTGGAACGCGCTTCTAATGGCGAGAACATCAGCTATACTAAGGCAAAGGCAATTGTCTCTCAACATAGAGAAACCGCTTGCTTTAAGTCTGACAAACCAGTCAACGTTATAGAACCTACACGTTATGAAACTACGTCTGCAATCTCTGCACAAGAAGATTTGACTGAAAAAGATGCGCGAGCACAAACGCGCTCGCTATTATCGCTTGAATCAAAGCCTGATGTAGCGTTTGAATCCAAGCAGATTGCAACTACTATCAAAGATATACCTGACGATACCACACAAACACCAACTAGTATGGAAAATCAAGTTGCTATTTCCCACGAGACATCGGATGCAGCGATCGCTTCCATGGCAATTAGCATCAAAAACTTAACGCCAGAGCAACTAGCTAGAGTGATTCTAAAGGCTGCCAATAAAGGATTGAGCGAGTATCATCTGTCAGCTATAATCACCGCATCTCAACAGGCACTAAACACTCGGCAACAAGACGAATACTCAGACTGATGGGTATTGTGCCGCACTTTGACTACTCAACGTTGTCGAGCCTGGTACAGAACATAGTTGTGTTGCAGAAAATGATAAACTGAACGAGTTGTTGAAAGAAAAAATACTTGAGCGATTGTGGTAGACTCCAAGTCGTCTTTCAAATGACAACATTTTCAGTCCGACATTATTTTGCTAAGTGTGCGATGGTACTGCCGCTGTGTACTCTCGGATTAAGATTTAGAGGAGATGATGGGGGAGCGGGGTGTGGAAGTGGATCAGTCCACGATCAACCTAAGGGTATTCAAGTACGCCCCGGAACTCAACCTTCAGGAAACGCAGTGATTGGTTGCTTTAAAGTATAAGCAGCTAAGTAGGTCGGCACAAATAAACGTAATTGGTTAGGATCGTCATTTGTCCTTTGTCATTCGTCACTGGCAAGGCTTTCAGCTATGTTTACGACTCGGAACATAGTGATGTTTATTTACACTCACCTACTTAGAACAACTAATAAAGCAGGCGATTGCCTTACATACCTATTCATTTGCCAGAAGTTGAAGCCGAGAAAATTAGAACTATAAATAATCCAGTCATAGAGAGGTATCAGCATTTTTCGGAGATGTCTAATGGTAAACCGTTGTAAACATATAAATTTTCCAAAAGTAAAAATATATTCTATGTTCACTAGTTATCCTATCATTGGGGACAATACTATCGAGACAGTACGCTACACAACGTCTAAGCACAGTGCTGACAGTGGACTCGTCTGGATTAACCAAACGCAGTACTTTGAAGGCGTGCCACCGCAGGTGTGGAACTTCTGTTTAGGAAACCATCAGCTTTGTCAAAAGTGGCTACTAGACCGCCAAGGTTTTTCCCTTTCTAACGAAGATGTTCAGCAATATCAGCGGCTCATTGTAGTATTGAAAGAAATAATTGATTCATTAGTAGAAATTCAAGTAGAAAT
>CAZZYE010001375.1:0-2119 GCA_964658145.1 uncultured Stigonema sp. | reverse complement strand
CCCCACTCCCTACTCCCCACTCCCTTCTTCTCCAATAAAACAATCGGTGCAGCGGAACTTTCCAGTAGTTCTTTTTCCTGGGCGCTGAGGGTGCAGTATTCTTCAATAACTGCTATGTCCCGCGCCATTAAAGCAAAGGGTTTGCGATCGCGTCCTTTGCGCTGACGCAGTTTTTGCACAGCAGTTTCCTGTGTCGCATCGCAAGCAAGATGAATTCCACTCAACCCCTTGATGGCAACAATCTCGCCTTTTTGCAACAAAGTACAGACAGCATCGACATCATCCATCATGGAGAACATGGAAGCTGTAATCGGTTTACCATCGGCACGTTCTAAAGTCGCTTTGGGACCACAAATGTGACAAGCTATAGGTTGAGCATGAAATCGGCGATTTTCTACATCTTTGTATTCCTGTGCGCAATTTGAACACATGGCAAAAGCCGCCATGCTGGTGTGATGTCGGTCGTAAGGAATGGCACGAATAATACTCAGGCGAGGACCACAATGAGTACAGTTGGTAAAAGGATAACGATACCAGCGGCTAAAAGGGTCGAAGGTTTCTGCTTTACATTGTGGACAAGTGGCAGCATCGGGAGCAATTTCTGTTGTTACCACACTACTAACACTGCTAGAAATGACAAAATCATTGAAGGTATCACCTTCATAACGTCGGCGCGTCAGTTGATTAATTCTTGCCAGGGGTGGACATTCTTGCTGCAATCTTTGAACAAATTCTTCTAAAGATGCTTCACTACCAGATGCCCGAATTAATACACCTTGACCGTCATTACAAACTTCTCCACGTAACCCACACGCTTTTGCAAGACGATACACAGTAGGGCGAAATCCTACACCCTGAACAGTACCAAGTATCCGTATTTCTTCTATCTTCTCTGTGTCCTCAGCGCCTCTGCGGTTCATTTTTCTCTATACCCTAAATTGAATTTTGAATTGCTTAGGTCATTTGCCACAGCAAAATTCGGTTGTTTCCAGAGTCAGCTATTACCGCAGTCTTACCATATATTTTTATCCCATAACACCAATTCAGACTATCTCGCGTTGGCAATCCAAAATCACGATTTTCACCTTTACTTTGTACATCTATTTGTCCGGCGATCGCGCTACCAACAGCACCTTGTAAAGATAAAATTGATTGTGGCTTCCAACCTAACAACCGAGAGTTAGCAGTATCTGCAACTACCAGCCAATCATCATTCGCAGCTACACCATAAGGCATACTCAGACTAGTAGCATTAGGAAAATAAACTCCTTGATTCATTTCCACGGAATCGAAGCTTTTTTGTCCTAACACCACCGCGCAAGGTACATTATTTTCTGTTGGCATACCGGACCAGATCATCACACGGTTATTACCCGCATCAGTGACAACCAGATTTTCTCCCCAAAAGGTGATATCGTGACACCAACGCATACTCGATGCTGAGGGAGTACCGCCGCTGTTTTCATTGCGCGATCGCATATCCCGTTGTCCCAACACTAAATCTGCTGGTTGACCATTTTCTTCAGGTAATTGATGCCAAATCAATACCCGCCGATTTCCTGTATCAGTTACAAATAGCTGTCCTTGGTGATAGAAAACACCATAACACCAGTTTAAAGTATTAGCTGCGGCTTCTCGGTTGCCTCTGTTCTGTTCATTGGCAGTAAAATTAACTTGACCTAACACTAAATCTGCCGGAACATTGCTATCTTCTGGTAACTTTTTCCAAATCAAAACGCGGTGATTCCAAGCATCCGCTACCGCCAATCCTTCCCCACAAGCACAAATTCCTGTCGGCACACTTAAAGTTGTCCTTCCGGGTGTACCTTTGGCATTTTGTCCCTCATGGTTAAAATCAGGTTGTCCAATTACCCAATCAGCAGGTTGACTATCTCTAGTGGGTAAACTCCGCCATCCTAATAAACGATGATGTCCCGTATCTGAAACCCAAAATGGTCCTTCAGATATTAAACATACACCACGAGGACCAAACATATCTATCCTGCTTGGCGCTACAGGAATCACTAATTTTTCCGGTTCAATAATCCTTCCTAAAATCACTTCTGCACCCTGAGGTGTGAGGGGTAATCTTTGGGTAATTCCTGTTGATGTGGGCGTA
>CAZZYE010001374.1:0-2129 GCA_964658145.1 uncultured Stigonema sp. | reverse complement strand
GCATTACTACTTGAGCCTAATCAAAAGAACATAAAACAGCTATTGCTAATTGCTAATTGTTACCATTAGCCATTAGCCATTAGCAGCCCTAAAGATAAAAGGAGTGCAACTTACCTTAGTAGTTGTTCCGGCTGCTGTTGTATCCCCGGTTACCACCACCAGACGAACTTCTGTCTTCCTTGGGCTTAGCCTTATTAACTTTCAGGTCACGACCCATCCATTCAGCACCATCAAGCGCTTCAATAGCAGCTAATTCTTCAGTTTCTGTACTCATTTCTACAAAAGCAAAACCGCGCATCTGACCTGTTTCACGGTCTGTGGGAAGCTTAACTTGCCTTACAGTACCGTATTCTGCAAAAACAGTCTGAAGATTATCTTGTGTAACCTCGTAAGAGAGATTGCCTACATAAAGTGACATAAATTGTCTCCAAAATCATAAGTGTGTAGAGATTTAGATTTCGGAAACAAGCCTGTCAATACCAAAAGGGAAAAGCCTGTCAATAATAAAAACAAAGACGGTCACCGAATTAATTCTCATCTTCTAGCATAACATAGCAATTAACTAAAAATTTTCCCAAATCAAATAAGGGACTTCCAAATAAAAAAAGATCCAACCTCGTCGTAGGGTGCGCGATTGTGGAACACCGTAACGCACCACTATCCGGTGCGTTACGCTATCGCTAACGCACCCTACTACTACGGGATAATTTATTTTATGGAGTTCCCTAAGACGGCAAACGGATCACACAAATTCTAGGGGTGGTCCGAATCCAGGACTGCCGATCGCTACCAGTGCCAGAGCGAGAATGCCCGAAGAAGTGTGAAAATTATATTAACACAACTTTCAGTCATCCCCCACCCGTGAACGCTCCTACAAACCGAACCACAACAACCCAATCACGCAAAGCCGATCATATCCGCATCTGTTTAGAAGAAGATGTCCAATTCCAGCAAACCAATGGATTGGAAAACTATCGCTTCACCCATTGTTGTTTACCTGAACTCAACCGCAACGAGATTGACATCAGCACTACATTCCTAGGAAAACATCTAGGTGCACCACTGCTGATTTCTTCTATGACCGGAGGAACAGAACAGGCAAGAATTATTAACCAACGCCTTGCAGAAGTTGCCCAGCATTATAAAATAGCGATGGGTGTTGGTTCCCAACGGGTAGCAGTGGAGAAACCTCAGACCGCTGATACTTTCGCTATCCGCAAGTATGCTCCTGATGTTCTTTTATTTGCCAACTTGGGCGCTGTTCAACTTAACTACAACTACGGTTTGGATGAATGTCTGCGGATTATTGATATTTTAGAGGCTGATGCGCTAATTTTACACCTCAACCCTTTACAAGAGTGCATTCAACCAAGGGGCGATATCAATTTTAGCGGATTGATTGACAAAATTGCAACTTTATGCAAGCAGATACAAGTGCCTGTGATTGCCAAGGAAGTCGGCAATGGCATTTGTGCAGCGATGGCAGAGAAACTCATAGCAGCTGGGGTGACAGCGATTGATGTGGCGGGTGCAGGTGGTACGTCTTGGGCATCGGTGGAAAGCCTCCGGGCAGAAAATGCCTTGCAGCGCCGCTTGGGGAGGACATTTGCAGATTGGGGTTTGCCAACGGCAGAGTGCATTACGAGTATTCGCGCCTTAGATCCTGATGTTCCCTTGATTGCTTCGGGGGGATTGCGTCATGGACTGGATGTGGCAAAAGCGATCGCCCTAGGAGCAGATCTAGCTGGTTTAGCAATGCCTTTCCTGCAAGCCGCTGCTGAGTCAGTTACTGCTCTCGACGATCTAGCGTCCGTGTTAATTGCGGAAATTACCACTGTATTATTCTGTACTGGTAAAGCTACACTAGAACAACTTAAGCATTCTGGCACTTTAGAGCGAATAAAATAGAATAAGCATAAAACTTATCAGCCCAATGCTGACGAGATGTTAAGGGTGAGGAGTTGCTATAAGTATAAAGAATCACTCTCGCGAAGTCATTAGTCTTGAATCATAAGTCCAAGAGAGGAAAGACTAACGACTAATGAACACCACTTGCGAGAAGGAGGAGGAAACCTCCAAGGGCGCAGTGGTTCCCAATGACCGAAGAAGGGAACAGGGAACAGGGAACA
>CAZZYE010001373.1:0-2130 GCA_964658145.1 uncultured Stigonema sp. | reverse complement strand
GCCCTATGCCCCATGCCCCATGCCCTCCATACCAGCCAACCAAAATAATTTATGACTCTGATTTTAACCAACGATGATGGAATAGACGCTCCTGGGATTCGGGCGCTTAAGAAAGCTGTAAAAGGTAAAGATGTAATAATTGCTGCTCCCAAAGACCATTTATCTGGCTGTGGACATCAAGTTACCACAACTCAACCAATTCACGTCCAGCGTCGCTCTGATTGTGAGTATGCTATTGGAGGCACTCCCGCCGATTGCGTCCGCATCTCTTTAACACATATTTGTCAAAATATCAAATTTGTCATATCTGGTATCAATGCTGGAGGGAACCTGGGAGTGGATGCTTATATTTCCGGCACTGTCGCTGCTGTGCGGGAAGCAGCAATGCACGGCATTCCCGGAATTGCCGTTTCCCATTATCGCAAAGGTAAGCTGAATGTTGATTGGGATGTGGCGGCACAGTGGACTGCTCAAGTTTTAGCTGATTTACTCAATAGGGAACTACAACCAGGAACCTTTTGGAATGTGAATTTGCCCCATCTGCTACCAGGAGAACCCGATCCAGAAGTTGTGTTTTGTCAACCCTGTACAAAACCATTACCCGTTAACTACCGAATTGAGGGCAATGAATTTTATTATGTGGGAGAGTATGCCAAGCGCGATCGCACCATTGGCAGCGATGTTGATGTATGTTTTTCCGGTAAAATTGCTGTAACGCAGTTAACAGTATAGTTGGGCATGGGTAATAATTAAAAATTAAAAATTAAAAATGGAAATTAATAATTTTTAATTCCCTACTCCCCACTTTCTCTTTATGCCATACAAGCAAGGAAATCTTGTCTGAGTTTGGCTTCATCTAAATTGCGACCGATAAAGACGAGTTGGTTTTTGCGGGTTTCGTCTGGTTTCCAAGGGCGTTCGGGTTTACCGTCAAATAACATGTGTACGCCTTGGAACACAAAGCGGTTTTCTTCTCCAGCAATATTCAAAATGCCTTTCATGCGGAAGATATCTGGTCCTTGAGTACGTAGTAACTCGGACAGCCAAGTTTGTAATTTTGCTCCATCCAGTGTACCTTGTTCCACTAAAGCCACAGAATACACGCTTTCATCATGTTGGTGAGCATCTTCGCCTAAGAACTCAGGGTCAATTTCCAAAGCGCGATTGAGGTCAAAGGCTTTCACGCCAACTACCGTATCTATTGATACTTCTGTATTTTGAGTCCGGTAGATTTTAGCCATAGCATTCATAGACACAATCCGTTTTTCTAACTCATCAAGTTGTTCTGGCGTTACCAAATCGGTTTTATTTAGTAAAATTACATCAGCAAAAGCAATTTGCTCTTGCGCTTCATCTGCATCCCAGTGCTGCCAGATATGCTTGGCATCTACCACTGTCACCACCGCATCTAACTCTAACTTGTCCCGCATATCTTCATCGACAAAAAACGTCTGAATCACTGGTGCGGGGTCAGCAAGTCCAGTAGTTTCAATGACTAAATGATCAAACTTATCACGGCGTTTCATCAAATTGCCGATAATGCGAATCAAGTCACCGCGAACTGTACAGCAGATGCAGCCGTTGTTCATTTCAAATATTTCTTCATCCGTATCGATAACCAATTGATTATCAATACCCACTTCCCCAAACTCGTTGACAATCACAGCCACTTTCAAACCGTGTTCGTGGGTGAGAATGCGATTCAGAAGTGTCGTTTTGCCTGCTCCTAAATAGCCTGTCAGAACAGTAACCGGAACTGAATCAAACGTTGCTTCAGCTATCATAGCCTAAATGCCTCTTTTTTTCTACTTAGATCATCATCACCGCTTATGATATAGCAGAATTCAGGAGTTGGTAGTGGCGGGTTCAATACAGGGTGAACAGGGGAAGCAGGTAGGGCAAACGCACCTTAAAGTGGCACAATAAAGGTTGATTATTGGATGAATGTACGAGCGAATCATGCTAATCGGTGGTAAAATTAAGCATTTTTTCGCAGTACATAACTAGCAGCTTGGTTAAACTCATTTTTTGGGGAATTTAACAGATCTTCTAGAGAGACAGATAACAATTCTTCAGTAGAGATCCCCAACTTTTGCGCCAATTCCTGCAATTTTTGCAGCTGCTGCTCTG
>CAZZYE010001372.1:0-2130 GCA_964658145.1 uncultured Stigonema sp. | reverse complement strand
CTTAACAGGGAACTCTAAAGAGCGCATCCCACGGCGCCCATCCGTGGGATTGAAACAAGGACGCCGAATTTCAAAGCGCTTGCGCCAGAACGAAAAACATCTTTTTTAAAAGTGGGCTTTATACCCACAACGCGCATTTTTTTTTCATTCTCTGTTCCCTGTTCCCTGTTAAGAGTTCCCTTTTTTTTGTAATCAACCAAGGAGATGAATATGAACACAAATCAGCACAGTCCACTATTTCAGTTCGCTTCTAAGTTCCTCAAATACTTCTTGCTAACATTAGTCGGCTTTGCGATCGCCTACGTGATGTCAACAAGTATTGGTGCGTTAAATATTGCTGTGATGCTGCTGCCGATAGTGGGATATTGGGTTTGCCGATTGGCAATCCTCCTGTTGTGTTTGATTGCAACTGCAATCATCTTCGAGTCCTTGCGTTAGGTTCAACATATGTCAAACAAAAAAAGTAGCACCTCATGGTCCGGCATACTTTCGCCTATTTTAGTCATCTTAGTTGCAGGGTCACTTTCTTTGGCAATCCTTGACAAGGACAACCGTCCTGCATATTTTGACATGGCGAAATTAGCAGTTGGCTACGCCTTTGGTTCAATGAAATTACAGGAAAATACACGGGACTCCAACAACAAAAATGAGTTAGAAGCCTCAGAAGACTGAGATAGCGAGAATGTTTCTGGTCGTTCTAATCAGAAATAATTTAACCTGCTTCACCCGTCAAGCTAAAAGGGCGAACTTCGGTAATTTTGACGAGTACCAACTTACCTTTAAGTTCATTGATGTCACCAGTGAAGAAGGTGAGGCGATTTCCGCGTATGCGTCCCATCACCTGGGTTTTGTCTTTAGGGTTTTGGTCTTCTACTAGCACGGATTCGATGCGTCCCATGTAACGCTGCGATCGCTCAGATGCTTTGATGTTAACTAGATGATTTAACCTTTGCAGGCGATCGCTTTTAGTTTCTTCACTCAATTGCTCATCCCACACTGCGGCTGGTGTTCCCGGACGTGGGGAATATGCTGCTGTATTCAACAAATCAAAGCCAATATCTGCCACCAGTTTGAGCGTATTTTCAAACTGTGCTTCTGTCTCTGTTGGGAAACCCACTATCGCATCGGCGCTAATCGACGCATCTGGCATATGTTGCCGAATTGTGTCGATGATCCGGCGATATTTCTCGTGAGTGTAACCCCGCGCCATGCGTTTTAGCACCTCGTTATCCCCAGATTGGAAGGGTATGTGGAAGTGTTCGCATACCTTCGGCAACTCTGCACAAGCCTTGATCAGCCGTTCGGTGAAATAACGCGGATGACTAGTAGCAAACCGAATCCGCTCAATTCCCGGCACATCATGCACATAATAAAGTAAATCTGTCAAGGTGTGTAGATTACGACCTTCCGGTGTGACTCCCGGCAAATCTCGACCGTAGGCGTCAATATTTTGACCGAGTAGGGTGACTTCTTTGTAACCCTGCCTACCTAGTTCTGCCATTTCTGCCCGTATTGCTTCCGGTGTGCGGGATTGCTCGACACCGCGCACATTAGGAACCACGCAGTAAGTGCAACGCTCGTTACAGCCGTAAATCACATTTACCCAAGCAGTAACGGTGCTATCCCGTCGCGGCTTGGTAATATCTTCCATGATCTCAAGTGGCTCAGTTGCCACAACTTGGTTGCCGTCAAACACTTGTTGCAATAAATCTTTTAGGCGGTTGGCGTGTTGTGGACCCATCACTAAGTCTAATTCTGGCACACGCCGCAACAGCACTTCTCCTTCTTGCTGAGCAACGCAACCTGCAACAATTAAGGTGATATCGGGCTGCTCCTGCTTGCGCTTGGCTTGTCTACCTAGATAGGAATATACCTTTTGTTCAGCATTATCCCGAATAGTGCAGGTGTTGCAGAGAATCACATCTGCATAATTTGGGTCTTCTGACCACTCAAAGCCCATGTCTTCTAAAATACCGCCCATGCGCTCTGAGTCGGCTTTATTCATCTGACAACCGAAGGTGGTAATGTGATAGCGGCGGCGTGAAGTGGTCATGGGAGTATTTAATGAGTGCAAAGTCTATGCTAGTTTTAATTGTAGAGTGCGCTTGAGAGTTTCGGTAATTGCTAATT
>CAZZYE010001371.1:0-2131 GCA_964658145.1 uncultured Stigonema sp. | reverse complement strand
TCACCTTTTTGTTTTTCTCTGCTACCCCAATTTATTGAGCCGATACGATCTGTCATAACAGATTTATAAAAACAGATCGTTCTTCTGCCGTATCTATAATTTGTTGTTTGACGCTACGCTATCGTCGAAGGGGCGAATGTTCTAGTTGACTTGGGGGGTATAAACTGTGACTTAAAAAAGGTGTACCAGTTTAGGGGGGCGATCGTCAGAAAAACTCATGAGTCAATTTCCTATGGTGGGACAACTTCATTTAATGAATTGGATACGTTGACGAGTCCGTATACTGCTAAGGTGGTTTAGGAAAGCCTCACGCGCTCGTTGCGAAGGAAGAAAAGTGAGTAAGGTGGGCATTGCCCACCTTTAAGGAACCGCAGAGGAGGTTCGGCAAAATGATGGAAAAAGTAGTTTTTAAAAGAGAGTTGCAGATTCGTTGGGTGAGTGTAATTCCTGATCCAATGATTTGGAGGCGATCGTCAACGGCTCAGACTATTCCCTCAAAAGAATTATGAAACTTTCCTGTGTGAAATGTTGATCGTGAGTCAGCACTTCGGTCAGTCCTAGCTGCCTCATGGTGTACTTGGAAATGCAATCTGTGAGACTGTATTCCTTGTCAGGACGCGATAATGATGTTAACTCGCCCAGACATTTAACTCCTGTACGTTCGCCTATTTGTTTTCCATTATGCTGTTTTGGAGGCTAACTTTCAAAAACAATTTTCCAGACTGCACCACGGATGGCAAGCTTTTTCAGGGTTGACATAATTTCTTTGTTGGAGTGAGTCAGAGTAATTCGTAATATCAATTAGGAATTATTTGGTCTAGCTAGTTACCGGCAGCTGATAGTTATACTGTACATTCTGAGAGTTCTCTTGGCTATGTTGGAACAGATTGACTAATTTGCTTGCTTCTTCTTCAACATTGTAATGCGCTTTCACAAGGGTAGCTCCGTCTTTACCCATTTGCTCCAGATTCTCAAGAGGAAGTTGCAGAACCTCAAGCATCACTTCTGTCAAAGCTTCCACCGAACCTGATGGTATGAGCCACCCGTTGACTCCAGGCTTAACCAGTTCCGGAATTCCAGCAACATAGGTGCTAATCACTGGACGCTGCAGAGCCAATGCTTCCATGATCACTACAGGTAGACCTTCTGCAAAGCTAGGCTGAATCAAAGCACAGGAATTCATCACATATTTTTGCACCTCCGCACCACTAACCCAACCAGTAATCTTTACTTGCTCCTCAAGACCGTAGTCTTTGATTAAAGTTTCGATTTCCGGTTTTAAAGGACCCTCACCAACCAAAGTCAAATTACACTGCAATCCAAGAGCTGCTAATTGGCTGACTGCTTCTACCAGCAGCAGTTGTCCTTTTTCTTCACAAAGCCGACCAACGCACACTAAGTTAGGCTCAGATGGAATCTTTGTTGTGGGCTGGTTGAAAAAATGATTGTCTACACCACAGTGAATCAGATGGATCTTTTGCCACTGCTGGTGGTCACACCACCGATAAAGCTGACCTTTACTAAAAGAGCTAACGGTGACTACAAATGCAGCGCGATTTATTTTCTCAGTCAAGGCTAAACTTTCGGGTTCATCAAACTCGTATGGACCATGAACAGTAAAACTGTAGGGTGGTCCACCCATCGCCTGAGACAACATGGCTACAGTGGTTGGGTTGGTTCCGAAGTGAGCATGAAGGTGAGTAACCCCTGCGTTACGAAACCAACCTAGGAGTACGCAAGCTTCAGCTAAGTAAATGAGATGGTACAAAACCCCTCGCTCTGAAACCAAACCAATTTTGAGAGCTAACCATAGACCCGAAAGCCACTTAATTGGTCTAGCGATCGCAACGCCTAAGAGGTTAAACAGCAACCCGAAAATGCCGACACTCAAAACTACCAGAGTCTTCTTGAATTCCAGTTTATCCTCTGGATCAACCAATTCAGATTCGCATTCTCGGATTGAGAAGCGCTCTACCGAAAGACCACAAGCCTCAACTGCCGCAATTTCACGCCGAATAAAGCTGTGACTTGGCTTTGGGTATTTATTAACTAGATACGCAATTTTCATCTTCACCTCAGATGCACCGTCAGAATTTCCGTCAATAAGATGCCTAACAAAACTGGCTTTTCT
>CAZZYE010001370.1:0-2133 GCA_964658145.1 uncultured Stigonema sp. | reverse complement strand
TTCATAATTTAGAGGGTAAGGGTGCAAAGGTGCGGTAAGAGCGCACCAGCAGCGTCGAGAGGCGCTGGCTCGGTAAACCCCGGTTGGGAGCAAGGCGAAAGGAACTACGGTTGGTCTTTTACCAGTTCCGTTATTTAAGAGCCGCTAGAGGCGTCTGGTAACAGGCGTCGGAGATAGATAACTGCCCTCAAATTGTCTAGACGTAGCGTGCTATGTTAAGACAAAAAGAGAACAGAACCCGGCTTATGTCTTGCTCTCTCCTTATTTTTATCAATTGTCACCACTAACCAATGTCTCTTGCCTATCCACGCCGTCAGCGACAGCTTGAAAGTTTAGTAAAAAAGTTAGGTTTGCCACTACAAGCAGCGATCAAGTGGCAACTGCTGGACTTGGCGTTGACTCATCCCACTGTCTCTGAGTCGGCAAATTATGAACAACTGGAGTTTATCGGCGATGCGGTCGTGCGGTTAGTGGCGGCTATTATGTTATGGGAAAATTATCCTGATTGTCCAGTTGGGGATTTTGCGGCAATTCGTTCGGTGTTGGTGAGCGATCGCATACTCGCCCAAATCGCAAGAGAATACGGTTTGGAGCTATACTTATTAATTGCTGGCAGTGCTACCGCCGATCAAGTAGGTCAAGAGTCGCGACTGGCAGATGCTTTTGAAGCAGTTCTCGGTGCGCTTTACCTAAGTACTCACAATTTGGAACTTATTCGCCCTTGGCTAGACCCTCACTTCAAACAACTAGCCACAGAAATTCGTCTAGATCCAGCTAGATTTAATTACAAAGCTGCTTTGCAAGAATGGACTCAGGCTCACTTTAAAGTTCTACCTGAGTATCGGGTCGTGGAAATTAGTCAAACCCAGCACAATCAAGAGCGTTTTATTGCTGAAGTGTGGTTACATGAACAAAAGCTCGGTCAAGGCAAAGGACGCTCGATTAAAGCCGCTGAACAAGCAGCTGCAAAAGTAGCTTTTTTTGCACTGAATACTCAGGAAAAACCCTGATTTTTTGAATTCGTCAGAAGTACGTTCGTGTAGCGTCTCCCCAGGAGAAGGCAGCTATGCTGATACCGTTTCTCCATGAAGCTGCGCTAAATATTCTCTCTTAGCCCCCCTTAAAAAGGGGGGTTGGGGGGATCTGATTTATGGCAACTTCACATAGAACTGGTATGAGGGCTTTTTGGTTGGGGATTCAAACCCCATCAAATGTTTAGTGTCTTGCTTACATAGTAACGCCTTAGTTAAAAATTCATAGTGATGCTCGTGCCGACGCTTCGCTATCGCTAACGCTTTGGTAACAAACTGAAAACTACGAGTCTTTAAATATAACCTCCTGTTTACTGCCTAGTTGTCAAATGCTATACATGGGAAGACCATAATTACGATCGCGGTTCTCGTTTGATTACAGTACACTCCTCTCCTCGCTTCCATTCCTTGAGAACTACAAGGAGAGAGGCTTACCCTCCGAACCTTGTAGGGAAGGGGCTGGAGGTTAGGTTTGTATCTGATGCAATTGAGAAACGCTATGTTCTACAATTCAGAGTGCCTTAGTGATTGACAAATGATTAAAATTGCTGTTGTTGGGGTTGGACGTTGGGGCGTACATTTGCTGCGAAATTTTTTAGAACATCCCCAGGCATTGGTAGTGGCGGTAGTAGACCCAAACCCAGAACGCTTGGCGGCGGTAAAACAGCAGTATAAATTAGATAACAGTGTACTACTGACAACTGAGTGGCAAGCGATCAAGCAAGTAGTGGGAATGGATGCGGTAGTCATTGCCACTCCTGCCAGCACTCATTACTCCTTGATTGTCGATGCCTTAACCTGGGGTTACCACGTTTTGGCAGAAAAACCCTTAACTCTGAATGCATTAGAATGCCAGGAACTTTGCCAACTAGCAGAAAAACAGCAACGGCAACTGATGGTTGACCATACCTATTTATTTCACCCAGCAGTTTCCCAAGGGCAAGCTATAGTTCAGGCTGGTAAATTAGGTGATTTGCGCTATGGCTATGCCACTCGTACCCATTTAGGACCAGTTCGTCAAGATGTTGATGCATTGTGGGACTTAGCAATTCACGATATTGCCATCTTCAACTTCTGGTTAGGTCAAACGCCCTGCCAAGTG
>CAZZYE010001369.1:296-2134 GCA_964658145.1 uncultured Stigonema sp. | reverse complement strand
ATTGGGCGGACGAGATGTCAGAGGAGATGCCTGCAGACACTCTGCACATTCCATCGGTGCCTCACTTGCCGGAGCTGTCTTCGGGTTCAAACTCGGATCACAACATAATTTCGCAAGCGATTGACCCTGCTGCTGCACCTGCAAACCCTCCAAAACCAGTCTTTGGCAGTACGGCATCTCCCCGGCTACAGTCAGACGGTGTTGTAGAGGACACATCAAAGCACGATGCTCAAATACTCACAAATGGGTACTCTTACTCTCAAGAACCCGAGTCTGAATATTCAAGTATGCATATGACACCAGCTAAGCCTGATAAGAGTGCAACGCCGGTCATGAACGGGCATGCTCGCCAATATTCGCAAGCTCATACCGAGTGCCCAGTGTCCGATATTACCAGTCACTTGAACAAGCTCTTCGACACAAGAGAGTGGGCTGATTGGACCATACAACTCGTCTCACTCAACGCAACCTATCCAGCAATAGCTTATCCTGCTCATGGAGCTGTGATTTCTCGCAGTCAGATTCTATCCTCCCATATGCGCAATCGTATGCAGATCAGACCCATGACTCCGATTATACATCTGTCTCCTCCACGATATGTGCAGCCAGCCGCATTCGAGGCAGCTTTGAAATATCTCTACAATGATACAGCACTAAGTCCTGCGGACTGCGCTCGGAACTTTTCTTTTGATGGAACCATTAGTGGTTCGACCAATAAGAGCTATCGCCTGGAGTTCTGCTTCTCATACTGGCTGAGTGGCTGCCTATTGGGTGTTCCGGCTATCACCGAAGCTGGCCTAGAGCTACTGTATGAGAACTTGGACTGGGACAATGCCGAACTACTAGTAAAGGCTGCACTTGACATGAAATATATATGCCATTGTTTGCTAACATTGAACTCTCTGAGTTGCTGGTAATTATTGGAGTATTTCTGCTATTAGTTGGGGTTTGGTGCTACGTAGCATACAAGCTGATTTCCCAAAGTGCGATCGCCAATCTACTAACCCGCTATGGCAATAATTTTGTTCCCTTTGTCTTGATAGGCTTAGGCGTGTTTATTATCTTAGACAGTGCCTCACTAACTCCATTTGCTTTGACAGTTATTTGCTTAGTTTTAATGGGAATTATCAAAAAAATGTCCAAAGCTAAAAGTTGAAATTTTGTAATTGAGCAAAAAATATGAAAGCTTCCAAATTTATAATCTCTTGCTAAAATAGTAAACAAGTTATAACTTAGGGATGACATTTTTTGTAAAGACAGAGACTATGATTAAATACAGAGACTAGTCTCAAGCAATGAAGAAAAATATGCAGATTTTAAAAATTGTTCTTGTCGCACTCGTGTTTATCGTTAATTTGATGATTGCTCAGCCTTCTTGGGCAGGCAAGGATTTCAAAAAAGGGGTTGATTATGCTGAGGTAACTCAGGCACTCAATCAACTTATAACCACGAAGGATGCACCTGAGCAAGCTGGCTATACACCTGAGGAATTTCAGCACCGAATAGCACAATTGCAGTTTCAGAAGAATGTTATGGAAACTGCTAAGAAGCGGGCGCAGTGCCGTAATGAAACTGGAAGAACGTTGGCAGTCTATGCTAATAAACCGAAAAAATCTCCAACCCAACTCTACTTCTTGGCGGCTGGACAAATCACGGATGATGATTGGGATTGCGATGGTATCTACTTGCCCGCAGGTACTCAGCTAGTTCTCAGTCCGAATACTCCAGCACAAGAGCTAACTGAACCAATTGCCGTTAAATTTGTTGACGGTACACAGTCGGTTGCTAGAATTAATCCAGCAACTGGTGCGCTCGAATTGAATGTTGAACCTGCTAAA
>CAZZYE010001369.1:0-286 GCA_964658145.1 uncultured Stigonema sp. | reverse complement strand
GTTTAAAGCGACTGGTTACTCCCCGCCTTATCTCAAGCAGATATTGATGCACAAGTTCCCAGCCCACAACTGATTGACTAACATGGATAATTCCGCTTCTAAAGTTTAAGGAACACCAAAACTTAAATTATCCAATCTTGTAGGACGGGCAAGATGCCCATCCTTAATTTTATAATGCTTAAAGCAGGTAATTTTAGACAAATTTTCCTAATTGAGCAGCACCGTCTGATGATGGTACGAAAAAGGAAAAGTTTGAACTTCTGATTACCGTGGATGAGCGCCCTTT
>CAZZYE010001368.1:0-2135 GCA_964658145.1 uncultured Stigonema sp. | reverse complement strand
ATTCATAATTCATAATTCACCATTACTCCCTTCGATCTTCATAATCTTCAGAAGACTTCGGATCTAACTCCCAGCGACGGTCGTCCCGTTCCTCTAAAATGTCGTTCGTCCGCAAAAACGCTCTATCGTCCATTTCTAGCCCAACTGCTGCTTCCAACTCCTCAGTCACATTTTGGTCTGGAGTGGCAACAGTACCGCCAACAGCTTCTTCACCCACCGAGTCTGCGTCTTCCCAATAGGCATCAACATCACCGCCAGTTAATTCGGGACTAGTTTGTGTATACTCCCGCCTCTCATCCCGCATTGTTCGTCCACCGATGTTATATCCTGGCAGATCTTTAACACCGGTTCCGTAAGATTCGGTAATCTCCTGTGGCAAATCACTAGATTGAATTTCGTTATCACTATTTTGCTGTGCTAAATCTTTTTGTTCCGCCATATGACTAGCCGTGACTGCATCCTCACCATAACGCTTTCTTTTTCCTGGCTTGTCTTCCAAAAGATGTATCACTTTAGATAGAAAACAATTTCTCTCCTTAGACTGAAGAGAAGCCAGCAATTGCTGCATAACCTTTTAGGTATAAATTCACGCTATAGCCACTTTATAGAAAGTTATGAGTTATAAATTAGGATATATTAGTTATCTAGTAATGTTTCCTATTTTCTGAATCATAACTTTTTTCTTAATTTTGCATTATTTGGAGAATTTATATAAATATATCAATAAAAAAACAAAAACTATTTCTTGAGAGCGAAGAAACATTAGCAAACAATAATTACAGTAGTATTGATGGTCAGCGATTATGACGGTTCAACTACACGAATAAAAAAAATACATTTATTTGTGTGATGTGAGCGATTTATAAAACTTTGCGACTTCACCAACAAGTGAAGTAGGTACTTAAGAGTCATGAGTGATGAATTAATAAGTCCCAGATACATAAGTGCTAAGTTATAACTAACATTAAAAAGGGAATCTAATGGCAAGCTTTAACAAAGACAAGAAAAAAGTTGCAATCCTGCTCGAAAACGATGTAGAGGATGCAGAGTTTCAAGTTCCATTCAATGGGCTTAAACAAGCGGGAATAGAAGTCGTTGTCCTTGGTTCTCGCACGAACGAAAACTATAAAGGTAAACGTGGCAAAGTTTCCATGCAAGCGGATGGCACAACAACCGAAGCTATAGCGTCTGAATTTGATGCCGTCGTAATTCCCGGTGGTATGGCTCCCGATAAAATGCGGGTGAACCCAAATACAGTACGCTTTGTACAAGAAGCAATGCAGCAAGGAAAATTGGTAGCTGCGGTTTGTCACGGACCACAAGTTTTGATTGAAGGCGACTTGCTTAAAGGTAAAAAAGCAACTGGCTTCCTGGCAATTCGCAAAGATATGGTTAATGCAGGTGCGAATTATGTAGATGCACCAGTGGTGATTGAGGGAAATTTGATTACGTCGCGTCAACCAGGAGATTTGCCGATTTTCACGACAGCTATTTTGGGTTATCTCGGTTACGGTGGTAAGGATGCAGCTTTGCCAGAGGTGAACGACACAAAAGCTCAATGGTGGAAATTGGCTGATGCTTGGGGTGGTTCCACTAAGGGTGAGATTGTCAAAGGTTTGAATACAGCCCTTGCTGGGGAGCGTTATTCGCTAGAAGCCTTGGAGAACTACGCTAAGAAAGAATCAGATCAGGAAGTGCGATCGCTCTTTCAAGAGATCATTGCCAATAAGCAACGTCACATCCAAGTCCTAGAATCGTATCTTAATGAACTAGGGGAGAAACCTTCTTTGACGGCAAATATCGCTAACCAGTACGCAAAGGTGAAAACCGCTTTCACAGGTAGTGACGATATATTTCAATTACGTTCTGCCTTAGGCGATGTACAGACGGGTATAGGTGATACTGGCGACTTAATGCCAGCATATACTGACCCAATAGCAACTGAAATTTACACACAAATTCATAAAGACTTGTTGACGTCCGAGCAGCGACTCGTAAACTTGTATAAGGCGCGTACAGGTGCTGTAGTGAAGCCAGCAAATCCTACGACAGGCACTGCTGTGTCAATGTAGGGCAACGGATGTTGTAGCGGATGTAGTGGATGCGGCAACGGATGTTGTAGCGAATATAGCGGA